>JAHECI010000123.1 GCA_024641825.1 Desulfobacterales bacterium
TGGATGAGTTTGTTTGCAAGGGCCAGATAGGCAAGGGCATCCTCGTCAACGCTGGGGTCAAAATAGTCGTCGTACGAGGTGAAGGCTTTTGACAGCCCGTGATGGAGGTAGAGCATGCTCGTAACCCCGTCAAAACGGAATCCGTCGAGGCGGTATTCATCCAGCCAGAACCGGCAGTTGGAAAGAAGGAAATGAAGCACCTGGAGCTTTCCGTAATCAAAGCACCTGGAATCCCAGGCCTTATGAATCCCCCGGGGTCCTTCATGAAAATACTGGAACAGGGTTCCGTCGAATCTGCTCAGCCCCTCCACCTCGTTGGAAACGCCGTGTGAATGAATCAGGTCCATGATCACCCGAAGACCCGAAGCATGCGCGGCATCGATAAGTCCTTTGAGTGCCTCGGGTGTTCCGAACCGGGATGACGCCGCAAAAAAGTTGGAAACCTGGTAGCCGAAAGATCCGTAGTAGGGATGCTCCTGGACGGCCATGAGTTGAAGCGTATTGTATCCGGCGGCGGCGATCCGCGGCAGAATATGTTGGGTGAATTCATCAAAAGACCCCGTCCCCTCCCCTTCCTGGGCCATACCCACATGGGCCTCGTAGAGAAAAATCGCATCCGAAGACAGTTTGAAATCCCTGCACTTCCAGACATAAGGGTCCGGAGGGCACCAGACCTGGGCATTGAAAATCAGCGTGTCAGGATCCTGCACCACACGCCGGGCATATGCGGGTATCCGGTCTCCTTGGCCCCCCGACCAGTGAATCCGAAGGCGATATAAATCCCCGTGCCCCAACACCCCGGAAGGCAGACGGATTTCCCACACCCCTTCCCGGTCGATCCGCTCCAGGGCAAACCCTTTTCGTTCCTGCCAATCCGTCATATCTCCGATGAGATAGACTGCAGCGGCATGGGGCGCCCATTCCCGAAAAACCCATTCACGGTCACGGAAATGAAGCCCGAAGTATTCGTGACCGGCAGCAAATTCGGCCAGATTCTCCGTATCGCGGATCAGCCGTTCTTCGACCGTCCGGATGTTTTCCAGGCGGCGTTTTATAACGTTCGCGTACGGCTGAAGATAGGGATCATTCTCAAGAATACCTTCGAGCAGATAAGATGGCGGTTGGCGGCCGTCTGGGGTCATAAGTCGTTACGCTTCCACCCTTTTGTTTTCGATCATTGAGGGTTCCATTTTAGCTCGGGTCCAATGCGCACCTAAATCAGGGGTCGCTGCAGCATCTTTTCATAAAGTTCGATGTATTGTTGGGCCGTAACGTCATGATTGAAGGTGGCGGCACTTTCGGTCATGATGCGCTCGATTTGTGGCGCTTTGGTTTTGGGGGGGAGTTTATAAAATTCCATGGCTTCTTGGATCGCCCAGAACAGCCCGGTGCTATCAAAGGTTTCGAAAACGAAACCGTTGCCCGAATTCCGTTTTACGTCCAGAGGGATCACCGTATCGTGGAGCCCGCCGGTATCATGGACCACCGGCAATGCGCCGTAAATAGCACCGATCATTTGCGGAAGACCACAGGGCTCAAAAAGGGAAGGCATCACGACAAAATCGGAAGCGCCGTAGCACAGATGCTCCAAGTCCTCGTTGAAATCGCAAATGGCCACTTGTTGATACAGCTGATGATAATGGACGATATCTCTAAAGTGTTTCTGAAACTCACCGTTGGCCACAAAGACGATCTGGAGATGCGCTTCCCAGTAGGTCGACACAACCCGGTAGAGAATATCCGCCAGCAATTGGCACCCTTTTTGTCTGTTGTCCAACCGCGAAGGCCAAAAAAGGATCGGAGCCGTTTCGTCGCTCAAAAGTCCCAGTTTTTCCTGTAGATGACGTTTGTTTTCTTTTTTGCCTTCCAGATGATCTTCGGCGCCGTACCGACGAAAAAGCGCCGGGTCTTTGGCAGGGTTGAATCCGGGATCCGGTGCATTGAGAATACCGGTGGCACATCCGGCATACCATTTGTTTGCCAGTTGATCTCTCAACGGCGGCTCCACGAAATCGTGTCGACCCTCGATGATCTCCTTCAGAAAGGTCGGGCTCACCGTGTTGACAAAATGCGCTGCAAAGACACCGCTCACCAGAAAATCCACTGGATTAAATTCACGGGCTTTTTCGTATTCGTAGGCCATATTCTCGTAATACAAATGGTGCCAAAAGTAGGCCGCGTCGATCCCGCGATCCTCGATGGAGGAGAGCGAGGTTTTTACGGTATGAATGTTGTGAATGGTGAAGAGACAGGGGATGCTCCCTTCCCTGGACAGCGCCGGGATCAGGCCGGTCATCCAGTCGTTGCAGTGGATCAGGTCCGGCTGAACGCGGGGAATGATATTGTTGATGACTTCCCTTTGAAACGCCAGGGAGAGTTTGGTGTTTTCGCCGCCGTAATCGGAATAGACCTGGTTAAGATAAAAAAAGGCACGGTCTTCGGCCAAATGCACCCGATCATCGGGCATAATGCGGTGAATGGCCATGAGCTCTTTTTGAAGGAAAGGGGCCAGACGGTCTCTGAATATGCTACGATAATCGGGAAGCGCCACATGAACATCGGCGCCCTGATCGAACAGGGCCTTGATCAGGGCGGCGGAAACATCGGCAAGCCCGCCGGCCTTGGCCGTAAAGTAATTGGCCATACTTTTCATGCGGTCGGGGAGATACGTGACTTCAGGGGTGACAATCAGTATTCGGGGATTGCGCTTTGGATGTCTCATAATCAACTCTCAATCTTAAATTCTAATTGAGGGAAAAAGGGTTTAGGCCCATGTAATCAAACCCGGTGCAAATCGGATCCGGTCATCCCCTTTTGGGATCGCCCGGACGGTAAAACCGTACCGGCCGGAAGCGACGCAGGGTATGGTGCAGTTGTATAGGTATTCACCCGAACCATGATCTTCCTTGACCGCCATTTCCTCAGAATTGCTGTTAGAGATGGTATCCACCGTCTTCAGGAGACCGTAATAGAGTTCGACCATGACTTCATCCGGACGGAGTTCTCCCAGATTCACGACGGCCGTAACAACCAGGTGTTCCCCCACCCGAAACGGGTCTTTCGTTTCCCGGGCCGGACGTGCAATCCTAATCCCGCCCCAAAGGGCATGGAGTCGTTTGTATTGTGCTGAAAGAGACACGGCTTCTTTGGCGTTATCCGAAGTCAGATATGGCAGACTTTTTGCTGCAGGCGCATAAAAAAGCCGTTCATATTTGGATACCATGATATGGGAGCAAAAATGCTCCATCGCCATCTTCATCGATTCCTTCATCATTTTAACCCATTGATCCGGAACATCTCCGTTCTTTCTTTCATAAAAACAGGGAATCACCTCGTTTTCCAGAACATTATAAAGGGCCTGGGCATCCACGGAATCCTGATACGCCGGATCCGCATACTCCTCCCCGTTTCCGATGCGCCACCCTTTTCCTTCAGCATACCCTTCACACCACCATCCGTCGAGGATACTCACATTGAGGACGCCGTTGGCAGCGGCTTTCATGCCGGAAGTGCCGCAGGCTTCAAACGGTCGTCTGGGGGTGTTGAGCCACACATCCACGCCCTGAACCAGGTGCCTGGCGATTTGGATATCATAGTCTTCGAGGAAGATGATTCTATTGCGCATATCCGGTCTGCGGGCAAACTCAATAATGCTTTTGATGAGTTCCTTGCCTTCATTGTCCTTGGGATGGGCTTTGCCTGCAAAGATAAACTGAACCGGCTGGGTCTCGGACTCGATCATGGCCTCCAGGCGATCCGGGTCTTTAAATAAAAGACCGGCGCGCTTATACGTGGCAAATCGGCGGGCGAACCCGATGCTCAATACGTCCTGGTCGAGCACCGATTCAGCATCTCTCATCATGGCTTTTGGAGCATTGCGACGGCTGTATTGCTTTACCATCAGCGACCTGCAGGTGCGAACCAGACGGCTGTGACTCAACTCACGGGCCCGCCACAGTTCCTCGTCATAAATCTCGTCGATCCGACGGGCGATCTCCGCATCCCACGAGTGCAAATACCAATCCGGTCCGAGATATCTTTCAAACAGCAACGCGTTTTCAAGGGAAAGCCAGGATGGGATGTGGACACCATTGGTGATATGGATAATGGGGACCTCATCTTCCGGTATTCCCGGCCAAACATGGGACCACATGCGCCGGGCCACTTTTCCGTGCAGCTTACTGACGCCGTTGCAGTATTGAGACATGCGCAGCCCCAGAACAAACATGGAAAGGGGGGTACCCATACCTGATTCCACCGGCTGTCCCCACGATAAAATCTCGTCAACCGTCACCCCCAGACGGTCTGTCAAAGAATTGAGGTAGGGTTTTACAAGATCCACGGGGAACTCGTCGTGTCCGGCGGCCACTGGTGTATGGGTGGTAAACACCGTGGTGCGGTTAACGATTTCTTCGGCGGTCTCCAGATTGACGTTGTATAATGACATGGTCTGTGCCAGCCGCTCCAGGGTGGCGAAGGCACAGTGTCCCTCGTTCATATGGAACACCGTAGGATAGATCCCCAAAGCTTCCAGGCAACGCATCCCGCCGATGCCCAGAAGCACCTCCTGAGCCAGTCGCGTCTTCGAATCCCCGGCGTACAGACGCCCTGAGATTTCCCGAATTTCCGGTGGATTCTCCGGCAAATTGGTATCGAGCAGGTAAAGGGGGATACGACCCACCATGAGTTTCCAGACAACGGCCCGAATTTCACCGTCCGGTCCGTTTACCGAGATGCTGACTTCATTGCCTGAACGATCCTTTGCCCGCTCCACCGGCAGATGAAAGAGATCGATTCCCGGGTATTCCGCCTGCTGCCATCCATCCTGATCCAGATACTGACGAAAATAGCCCTGTCCATAAAGGATGCCGACCCCAACCAATGGAAGTGCAAGATCGGAAGCTGCCTTCAGATGGTCGCCGGCAAGGACGCCGAGTCCGCCGGCAAACATGGGGACACTTTCATGAATTCCATATTCCATGGAAAAATATGCGATGGTCCCCTGTTCGCCGTATGGCGATCCGCTGTGATCCACCGGCGTCAACACCTGGCTCACAAAACTCTCTTTCACACGCTGCTGGTGTGCCAGAAAGCTTTCGTCCTTTGACAGTTTCTCCAATTGTTCCTGGGGAATCAGCGTTGAAAAAACGATGGGATTTCTCCCTGACTTCTCCCAGAGCCTGGGGTTTATGCGGCGAAACAGCTCAACGGCGTCCAGGTGCCAGCACCACCAGAGGTTCCGTGCCAAAACCTGGAGAAAAGACAGCGGTTCGGGAATAACAGGGAATACCTGAAAGGTCTGTATATGACTCATAGTAAGCCTCAATTATCGGTCATGGGATATTCGGAATTTAACTGCAACCTATCGACTCAACCACCTTACCACTTAATCATCCAATAAATCAACTCATCAGCTATTTTGTTATATCCAGCAGCTTCCACACCCGGACAAACTCACTGGCGCCCCAGGCCTGTGCATCGCACCCCCGCTGTTTATGGGGAAAATCACCGTCCAGAATCTCCGGTACATGCCCGATACTCCCCCGGGTCAGGAGCCCGGAACTGCTTGCCAGCCAGGCAAGGGCGGTCTTTCTGCTTTTTTTGCCGTACGTCATTGCCCAAGCTTCACAATAACTGGGGAATAGCCATGTCCACGCCGTTCCGTTATGATAGGCCGGCTTCCGGCCGGTATCCTCGTCGCCGGCATATTTCCCCTGGTAGGGATAATGGGGGCGGTTGAGGGCCCTTCCATGGTAATCGATGAAAAGGGGGCGTCGAACACGGCGGTCCGCAAGACTCCGGATGGCTCCGGGAACCAAAAGTTCCTCACATGCCCACAGGACCTGTCGGCAGACCGGGGGGTGGGTGACAGCGCCAAGGGTTATTGCCAACAGCTGATTGGGTCTCAGGGCATCATCGGGCGCTGCCTCACCGGCCGACGTTCCGGTTTCGGCATGGAGACAGTCGGCCAGATAATTCTCTTCTTTTAAAAGAAAATGTTCCAAAATCGAGGACTGAACCCGGGAAGCCTCCCGTTGCCAATCTCCCTTATCCCCCGAAGGATCGATGCGGGCCAAAAAGGAGAGTGCGGCAAACCACAGGGCCTGGATCTCGATGGGATACCCTTTACGGGGGGTTCCGGCCGGAAAATCGGTATCCATCCATGTAAAATGGGCCGGGCTGAAAATAAGACCCGATTGAGGGTCCATCCGGATACCGCCGGGGGTACCGGTTCTGTAGGCATGGGCAATGGAAAAAAGAATCTGGCGGATGGTTCGGTTGCCGCAGGCCGTATCGAGAAATTCTTCACTTTCCTCGGCCTTTACAAGCTCGTCACATGCAACAAAATACCACAAGGGGGCATCGGAAGTGTCCCTGTTCCGGGCATCTTCGCCGTGAATCATATTGGGAATGGTTCCGTCCTTTTCATACTGCCCGAACAGTTTTAGGGTCGCCCGGGCTTCATCGGTTTTTCCCGCAGCAATCAAGCCCCGAACGAAAATCAGCGCATCCCGGCCCCAGTCGAGGAACCATGGATACCCGGCAATGACCGTGCGCAATTCCCCTCGCTTTACCATAAAATGATCCATGGATTTCTGCAGTATTGCATTCAATTTCAGACATTGGTCTTTTTCAAAATCGATGGTTTCCACATCCCCCGTCGATGTTTCTATTGTTGGCGTCTTTGGAAAATGTTTGCCATCAACGTTTGCATACAACGTCACGGATTGGCCCCCTTCGAGGAATGCATAAAAATACCCGGGGCTGAACAGGTCCGAATCCGGATCGAGGCCGCGGTCGGCCTCCAGGGGCCTGTGAACCATATATTGCCATTCAGGCTCCCACACAAAGGCGCCGTCGGAAATCTTTTGGGTCAGCCGGTGGTCCGGATCCGGAGAAAAAACGAAACCGTCCGGATGTGAATCCACAGCCGCCGGCCAGGCATCTTCAGCGCCCTGATATGCTTTGGTGGTATCATGAAAATTACGGCTTTCGATATCGGGCCTCAAGATGAGCCGGACCGGTTCGTGGTCCGCCAGACCCCTGTTCCGGCCGTTGGCCAATTCACGATAGAAAATCATTCGTACGGCATTCTCTTTTTCGATCATTTCAACCCGAACGTTCAAAAAAACATACTGGCCCTGGCCGGTGAGCACCTGAAACCGCCAAACACCTTTAGAACCCGATTCGGAACAAAAAGAGACAAAACCGTCATCGCAGATTTCCTGGGAGTAGTCCTGGAACACCAGCCACGCCCGGCAGCGGGCAAACATGATCCACCGGTCTTCGGGAACCTTTGGGTCCATATTTCCAGCCAGAAGTGCATCGTACCGGCTGGCGAGTTCACCCCAGGAGACATGTGCCCGAAGCATGGCACCCCGGCCGTTGGTCCCCAGCATCAGCAGCGATCGATCCGCCAGATCCCACCGGCCGTAGATTTGTTTTACAGTGACATCTTCGGGCCTGGAGAGATACAGAAGGGGGCCGTTTACACGGCGGGGCGCTCCCGGTGTGTAAACCGACAGTTTCAGGGTAAAAGACCGGTGAACTTCCCTGGGCGGCAGCGGTGAAAAGAGGGCAAAAAACCATCCATCAAGACCCGGCAAACTTTCTTCCAGGGCCAGACACCTGTTTTGACCCATGATTCGGGCACGGAAAGGAACGTCCGAACGTACCATTAGAAAGTGGTCCGGCGGCACCATGACTTCCCTTTTAATGTCCTGTGGCCATTGCCAGGTTATCACCTTCGGTTCATGGCTCCCCGGGTTAAGGCTGCGGCAGAATTCCACCGGGCTTTCTGCCAGTTCCCGGGCCGCCCGATCCGGCTCGAATAAATCCAGATCCTGAACGCCGTTATAAAAGAAAAAGACATCCAGGGCCTTGGCACGCAACCGCTGTCGGGTTATTCTTTCCGGAAATACAGCGGTTTGAGACTCTGCATCGAGAATAAGATCCATATCTTTCTCGTCGGCGGTGAGGCAAAGAACCCGGCCGGGATCGAGGCGGCAGGCATGCTGTTCATCAGAGGATTCGATGACCACGGGCTCTCCGGTGACAAGGTCCATAAGGGACGTTCCGCCCATTCCGGCCTCCAGAGGGTTCCAGGCCCCCAAAACCTTCCGTTGATCATCAAGATTCGCCACAATCAGGAGTTTTTTCCCCGAAACACGGTGGTGCCGAAGCAGTGCCAAGTGATTGCCCTCCCCTTTCTGGACCATTTTCACCTCCGTCTGGTCATGGAAAGCAGGATGGATCTTGAGGAGGGTGTTGAGCCGTCGAATCTGTTTCACCTGGTTGGTCTCCGCCCCCCAGTTCAGAGACGGCGACCGGTGAACATCGATCTTTTCCGATGCATACCATTCAACACCGTTGGCAAAACCGAAACCGCCCTGTTGGCTGAAAAGCGCGCACAGGGCGGTACGCATGCGGGCATAGCTCCTTGACCGTTCGGCCAGACGGGGGTTGTCGTGGGTCTCGGCAAAATGGATGGTGATTCCGTCACTGGCTGAAATCTCGTTGGCACCCGGAAGATAGGCTTCGATCTGACCCCGGTCATAGTTTTGAAACAGCTCTGAATAGGCCCAGTTGAAATTGGCCT
>JAHECI010000124.1 GCA_024641825.1 Desulfobacterales bacterium
GGTTGAAACGCCGGATACAGAAAAAATCATAGAGAAAAAGGACTGTATGGATGATTCAGAGTGTGGGGAGGGTGGTTTTTGCGTGAATGGCAAATGCCGCTGAAAAAATTTTCCGCGAAGCCCGAACAAAAACATTTGGAACTTTCATAGGGTAACTGCACATGCTGTCCGTTCAAGGGAGCCTATCGATGGTATCCCTGACGATGACATTCACAGAATCCTTACCACTTTCCTTGACATGGAACATGGCCTCGTCTGCCAGGGACAGTAGCTCTGACAGGCTGGTGGCGTCATCCGGAAAACTTGAAATACCAAAGCTTGCCCGAAGTTTTACGTCTGCGCCAATCTTTGACAAGTAGACGGTTTCTTTCATCCGAGATCGGATGCGCTCTGCCATATCAAAGGCCTGGCGTTTATTAATACCCGGGAGTACCACCACGAACTCATCTCCACCGTAGGCAACACCGTAGGCCGGTTCATGAAGGGTCGAACGGATTGTCCCGGCCAGCTCCTGAAGGGCTCGGCTGGCGCTCAAGTGCCCATGGGTGTCCACAACGCTTTTAAAGTCGTCGATATCCATGAAAATCAGTGAAAAAGGCCGACCCGTGTCAGCGGATTCCGATATCAGTTCAGACAATGCCGTGTAAAGATATCGGGTATTGTATAGGCCGGTCAAATTGTCGTGTATGGCCTGCCTCCGAAATTTTTCCTCGCTTTTTTTTAAGGCTTCCTCGGTTCGCTTGAGATGTTCCTCAGCTTCCATCTCCTTCGTAACAATGGTAAGGCATCCCAGAGAGATATTGATGCCGTCCCCTTCGTAGGATTCGATGGTTGCTTGATCTTTTAGCCAAAACGTTTTTTCTTTTTCGGAGACAATTTTGTAAACTGCCTCCACCACACCTTTTTTTTTAACCTCATCTCTCAAGTCTGTCCAAAGGTCTCTTAATTTTCTTTTGCTGATGACTTCTTGCTGGATACACTGATCCAGGTCCTTGTATTCCCGTCGGTCGATGATGCTATTTCGGAAAGATTCGGGCAATTCTGAAACATCACATCCCAACAGCGCTGCAAAGCGTTTACTGGCGAACTCATACCAAACGATTTTTTCATTTTCATGCCATGCCGAAATATACGGAATCGCCGGACTCCCGCTTTGGTCAAAGGCATGAAATCGGTGAATACAGTCTGCCAACCGGCTTTTGAGTGCATCACTGTAATTCCCGTTTAAAATAAGCCCGTAATATTTGCTTCCCGAAATTTTGTAGCGTTTCAGATCATTCCCCATAAATATGCATCCAAGGTATCATCCACACAAGACTTGCATTCCTTTTGCTTTGGCAATCCCCATAAAACGAATGCTAAAATATAGATGGACAGAGAAGATTGAATGGTGTGCCATTTTCAACCCGGCCGCAAAATATGAATCCCCAGGCAGCCGGGAAAGACTATCCTTCAGATATCAAAAACAGACCGGATGTTCAACACGTAAGATTTACAAAATTCCATGAAGCAGATAAATTTTTTAGCTGTTTGAGAGCAATCGCCCGAGTATTTCAAATTTGCCCGTCTCCGGTGTGATTGAGCCCAGCGCTTTACAAAAGGCTCAAGCCAACGAACGGAAGATATTGAAATGGCTTATGGAGAAAGGATATGTGTCGTGTAGAAAAAACATGAGGTCGTAACGGTTGAGGTTGATTTTCTGCGACTTATGCTATGCTGGATCCACAGCACCCAACGCCGTGCGCTGGGCCATCTGCGGATCCAGCCTGAAGAAATTAAAGACGGGGTCGAAACGGCGTTGTGATGATTATTTTTTTGCCGAATTCAGTAGGGATCAGGGCATTTAAATTACCCGTTAATCCTTTTTCTCAATTTTCCGGAACAGTTGAAGGTAACCACTTTTCGGGGTGCCAGCATCATGGCATCCCCCGTTGCAGGATTTCTTCCCTTGCGTTCCCGCTTCTCTTTAACACAGAACTTGCCAAACCCGCTGATGAGAACATTTTCACCGGATCCAAGTGATTCTTTAATAATTTCAAGCATTGCTTCGACTGTTTCCATGGATTTTTTTCTTGAAAATCCGTTTCGCTGCCGGATTTCTTCGACAATTTGGACTTTTGTCAGTGTCATGGAGATGTTCCTTCTCTGATTGATGGGTTGTAATTGTTTTTTTCAATCCAACTGCCAGCATAAATGCTGTTTGTCAACAATTAATCCGGATAAAAGTTTAATTTCTTTAATATTCTTGACATTTTAGCATTGCAAATATACTCAGGTGAACACAGAACGCCTTTTTACAGTGGCCGAGACTGTCCCTTTCAACGCTCACGTCGCAACAAAAAAAATATCTAAGCATACCATCCGGAGGAATTTTTTTTCGAAAATGTGGCATGAGATTTCTGGCCAAAGGCCGGGGAAAACTATAACGGCGTTCACGACAATAAGTTATAGAATTTTTTCACACTGTCACCCACAACGGTAAAATCACAAGACACGGTGTTTACACCGGGCGGAAACACAAAGTCAACCTCGATTTCAAGCTCGAGCCTGCTCTGCAGGCAAAGGGTGTAGCGGCCTTGTTGTCTAATGGTGGGGATTCCATGGATGGTTTCAAATTGGCCATAAACGTCAGGGATGCCCTCGAACTCTTGGGCCGTAACAGAATCGTTTCCAAGGACTTTATCATAATATAGGAAGTAATTGACTTCAGCAAGAACTTGCCCATGGTCCTTGAGTTTTCCCCGGCCGGTGTCGTCAAATGCGATGTTGCATCTTGAAGGTGTATTCATGGCAGCGACTATACCATAAGTTTCCTTTGCCGTCAGGAAATTTTCACGGTATATACAACAAAGAGAACCGATGAACAGGTCCCATTTGATGGTCGAAAAGGAAATATGCGATGATAACAAATCATAGCGTTATATATTCTGATTCCAAAAAAATGGACGCCGTCCCCTCGGAAAGTGTAGACCTCATGGTCACATCCCCGCCCTATCCGATGATTCAAATGTGGGATGAATTGTTCGCCCGACAAAACGCTCATGTCAGGGAAGCTCTGGACAAAGACAATGGGCCCCATGCCTTTGAATCGATGCATTCAATTTTAGACCCTATTTGGGCTGAGGTTTATCGTGTTTTAAAATTCGGTGGATTTGCCTGTATCAACATCGGGGATGCAACAAGAACCATCGGGGGCGACTTCGTGCTGTACCCGAACCACATGAGAATACTCAAGCAGCTTCTGGAACTTGGATTCACTGCCCTGCCTGACATCTTATGGCGGAAACAGACAAATGCCCCCAATAAATTCATGGGTTCCGGGATGCTCCCGGCAGGCGCCTATGTGACGTTGGAGCATGAATATGTATTGATCGTCCGAAAAGGGCCGAAGCGTTTATTCAAAAAAGAAAAAGATAAAAAAAACCGTCGGGAAAGCGCCATCTTCTGGGAAGAAAGAAATGTTTTTTATTCAGACATATGGTTGGACATCAAAGGGACCCCACAAACGCTGGACAAGACGGGTACGCGTTCAAGGAGTGCGGCCTACCCTTTTGAAATGGCCTATCGACTGATAAACATGTACTCCGCAAAAGGGGATGTGGTTCTCGACCCCTTCTTGGGTACGGGAACCACCACCTATGCCGCCATGGCATCGGGAAGAAACAGTATCGGATACGAAATAGATGCTGCATTCCGAGACACCATGGGTGAAATCAAGAATGAAATCGTTTTTTTTTCAAACAGATATATCCAAGAAAGATTGTTGCGGCATATTCAATTCGTGATTCAACGGACCGGAGAAAAGGGCCCCTTAAAACACCAAAACAAGTATTATGGATTTCCAGTCATGACGTCCCAAGAAAGAGAACTGATTTTAAACGAACCCATGGACCTAAAAGACTTTAAAGACGATACATTCGAAGTAACATACCGTGAAGAACCGCAAAAAGAGTTCTGTAAAGATTGGGCAAAGGAATTGAAACGTAAAAACCTAAACCGGATAACCGAGCAGTCTTCTTACGCCGGCCGGGATAAAAATTCGGACCAGTTGACACTGTTTTAAAGATCATAATGAAAAAACACATTTTTAAAGTATTGGGGCTGGGACAGTGCTGCCTGGACTATATCGGAAAAATAGTCTCCTATCCCCCGCCGGATACAAAGTGTGAGTTTTCTGACATGGTCATTCAAGGGGGCGGTCCGGTGGCCACCGCCCTGGTCGCCCTCTCAAGATGGGGTGTTTCCTGTGCCTTTGCCGGTGTACTCGGGGATGATCAGTTTGGCGCCATGATAAAGTCATCGCTGGATGACGAAGGGATAGATACCCATGGTATCCTTGTGCGGAATGGTTTTGACTCTCAGTTTGCCTTTATCGTGGCTGAACCCGGTGCCGGAAACCGAACGATTTTCTGGCGAAGACCCACCGGCCCTGCCCTGAGCCCTGACGAAATAGATTACCATCTTATACGAAATGCCAAGGTGTTCCATACCGATGGAATCTTTCTCGAGGCCTCCCTTGAAGCATGCAAAGCTGCCAGGGATGCCGGTGTCCAGGTTGTCGTGGATGCAGGCTCTCTCAGGGAAGGTATGCTTGAGCTGGCCCGGATGAGCGACTATTTTTTGGCCTCCGAAACATTTGCCGAAGCCCTTGTGGGCAGGGACAGACCCATGGACGCCTGTATTAAACTGGCGGAACTCGGTCCCCGTGTCGTAGGGGTAACATTGGGCCCAAAAGGGTATGTAGCCCTGGACAGGGGCCGGAAGATCCGGCAGCCGGCATACCCTGTGGCGGCGGTGGACACCACGGGATGTGGCGATGTATTTCACGCAGGATTTATTTATGGACTGATCGAAAATTGGAATGTCGACAAATGCCTCGATTTTGCAGCATGGGCCGGTGCCAGGGTCAGCCTTGAACTCGGGGGACGCACCGGAATCCCGACCCTTGAAGACTGGAATCGGACGGATCATGATGATTAAATTCCTCCGGCCCGGTTTTACCCTGCACGGTTTAGGCATTGTGGATATATTTATATTCTGTTTTAACCCTTCCCAATCTCCGCTTCATATTTATTAAAGATTTCACGTCTGAATTATTTAAGCCATTACTCGAAAATCGCCCGTGCCTCGGCATCCACGGATGCTTGTTTCAGCCAACTCATCTCGCCAATTTTGCCGGCTTTTTCCTAGGAGGAATACGGTATCCGGCAGCCGTCTTATTTGCTCTTGACAAAACCTGGGTGACCCGCTTTATACGCCCTTTCAAAAAATGCCGGTGCGTTAAATAATGCTTGACTTAACAAATTCTTTTGAATACCGTTAACCCATTGATTTGATTAGCATATATTACATTTAGGGCGCATTTTAAGTGTAGCTAACAGCAAGGCGTGATTGAAGTGAAAACCACACGGTCACACCTTCAACTGTAAAAGAATGGGGCAATAATAATGGTAAAAAAAGACGGAGTTAAACAAGTTGAATATCAATCTTTTTATTCTGACAAGGTAAAATGTTCAAAATGCGGTCGAGCATTGAAAACTTATTCTAAATGTATCGGCGATCGTCAAAAAGTTTTATGCGAAAGCTGCTATACAGAGATGGCATTTCCTTTTCTGAACAGCAGCTTTATGGAAGCTCATTAGAAGCCGCTTCAACCCTACGAAATAGAAGGTTTGAACCTTTTTAGGAGTCAGAAATTCAACAAAATGAAAATTATAGGCTTCGTAAAAAGTCTTTTGTGAGCGACATCGAGCAATTTTGGAGAAAGATTCATGATGCGTCTGGCGTTAAAAATTGCAAGCTGTTTGAGGGCGTTAGCCCGAGTTCTTGCAATTTAGCCAGACGAGTCATGAATCCCAAAATTGCTTGCGGAGCGAGCAAAATCAGACTTTTTTCGAAATCATCAAAATTGAACAAAGGAAAAATATTCTTCTGTGAAATATCGAGCTTCGCTTTTTTCACGCCAAGAATATAACTGCTAACAATGTCCGACATACACTTTTCCAATTATAAGCTTGAAGAGAACAAGTATTATTTTTTGTACATCGGGGAACTGAAAAATTACGGCCTGAACAGATTCCTCAAGGAAGCCCTTTCACGTATCGAAAATCGTAATTTCGATTTTATTTCCATTGTTCCCGACGTATTCGAGCAATACAACTATAAAAATCTGATTGTCATCAACCCGGAAACGAAAAATTATACCTGCAAACCCGGTGGTAAGGTGAGCTGTAGAATCCCGGCCCAGAAGTTTATAGCCTGTGTTTCGGAAAGCCAACCGGTGAAAGAATTGATCCATAAACTTGTTCACAGGCAGGATAACCTTTACATTTACATGTATGAGAGTATGCCGGAAATGAAACTCGATTCTATCCCCGGTGTCTCTCTTCTGGGACCGGGAACTCATATTGCGTCTGCTCTGAACAGCAAGATCTATCAATATAAGTGTCTTAAAGATCGAATTCCCATCGTCGACTTTCGTATTTGCGAGGGGATGGGCGAGCTTGTTCGTACAACGGATACGCTGTGGGAAGAATGGAAAGACGGCATTTTCGTAACTCTGGAATATAGCGCAGCGGGATCGAATAGCATCATCGCCCACAGCCCTCGTGATATTAAAGAAAAATTCCAAGCACAGGATGACATTTTTCTCATCAGCCGATACATCCCCCATCCCAGCGACCCCACCGTGCTGGCGGTGGTGGCCAATGAAAATGACGTTTATATCGCCGGCGTTGCTGACCAGCGGATTGTAAATGGAACGCGGTTTACAGGTTCGACATTTCCAACAAAGCTGCCGGACAGCATTGTAACGACCCTCAAAGAACAAACATCTCTGGTGGGAAAATGGCTTGCGGGAGAGGGGTACCGAGGCATTTTCGGATGTGATTTTCTCGTCGACGATAAAGACAGGGTAATTTTTCTTGAAGTCAATGCCAGAAAACAAGGAACAACCATGGAGTTTTGCTGTACCCTGGAACAGTCACTTCCCCCGGGTTCGCCCATGCTTCCCGAACTGGAGTATTACGCCGTAACAGAAGGTCGTTTTCCCGAAAACACGGTCGAAATGGAAAAAAACCATACAAACATCCATTGGGGAACTTATAATTATAAGATCGACAGACCGGTCTATACCAACGGGTATATCCCCCAGAGTTCACGGGAACGCCAGGCGTTCAGAGATGTAGCCGAAAATTCGCTCAACAAGGACTTTTTAATATTGGAGCATATCGGAAACGACTTTATCGTGGCAGAAGGATCGTTTTTAGGACGAATCGTCGCACTTGGCCATGATCATGCCAGCGTCCAACAAGGTCTCAGTTTAGGCCTAAAAACAATCGAGCTGACCATCAACAAATAACCAGGAGAAACAATGACGTACACTAAAAAATCTGCAGAAGAGCGGCTGGATCATTTCACAAAAGAATTGCTGGAAGATCTTTTTGCTTCACAGGATGCCAATCCATCTTTTTCCCAGGATCTGGCCCATGAAATTGCCGACCTTCTGGAACAATCCGAAAATTCAGAGATGACCGCTCCCATCGTCCATCTCTTCACCAGACTCAAGGACGCAAAAAACAACCATGGCACTTCCCCGGATGCCTTTGGTATCTCCAGGGACATCTTGATACATCTGGCTGAAAAACACCAAAACATAGACGAACACGAAGTATCTGTGGGGGGACGCGTTGGCAAAGCCCGAGCTATCGTGGACCAGGCCGATCTCAGAATAGAAGATTATCTTAAGAGAAAGGATGTGGAGGCCCCCAGCGGGCTCGAGCTTTGGGACAAAATTCAGGAGAATGCCCTTGGGATCAAAGCGGCGTTGCAGATTCAGGACGCGGCGTGGAATTCATATTCGGGACAGATTAAAAATTGCATCGATTCTGTGGAAAAACTGTCAAAAATCGTCGAACTCCCCGAATCTGTTTTAAAGGATATTGCCCGGGTAATAAAAAGTTACAGAATGCGCTTGACCCCTTATTACGCGAGTTTAATCCAACCGGGGAAAATGAACGATCCGGTCCTGCTGCAATCCGTCCCCACCGCTGAAATGATCGACAATATCGGCCAGGAGATGCCACCGGTTGCCGCCGACCACTCCCCGGCACGATTAATCGATCAGTTTTACCCCCAGGTGGTGACCATCAAAGCCACCAATATGTGTGGCATGTATTGTACCCACTGCCTGCGCATTGCCCATATCGGGAAAAAAGATCGTATTTACGCGGATAAAGCCTACGAAGAAGCATTGACCTACATCCAAAATAACCAACAGATCCGGGATGTACTCATCACAGGGGGTGACGCTTTTGTTCTACCCAACACACTCATCAGAAAAATCTTGAACGCTCTGGACGACATCGACCATTTAAAGATGAAACGCCTCGGCACGAGAATCCCGGTAACCGTACCCTGGCGGGTGGATTCCGAACTTCTGGACATTCTTGAAGAAAGTAATGACAAGAAACCGATAAGAGTGGTCACCCAGATCAACACGGCCCAGGAAATCACGCCCATATCAAAAGAAGCCTTTAAACAAATCTCAAAGCGTGTCAGTGCGGTGCTGAA
>JAHECI010000125.1:0-5221 GCA_024641825.1 Desulfobacterales bacterium
TTTGAGTTACCCCTGGAAGGGGTTTTTTAGTTAAAGCCGTACAAGTTAAAAGTGTCTAAAGTGATCTAAAGTGCCTAAAGTTATGGTGTCGCTTTCAGCCGTCGTAGCCAAAGGCTACTATGGCGAAGTCGGCTCGCTCCGCTGATTTTATATAATTGGCAGAATTCCTTAACTTTAGATCACTTTAAACTTTAGTTCACTTCAAACTCTTGCAGCATTTCTCCAGGCTGAGCCGGAGAACTCTGACCGGGTCCAGAGGACCAGGTTTTTCAAGATTAAATAAACAATAACATGCCATGGGGCGGACCTTGGTCATTTCATTGTTCGTGGCCCTTAAACATATGCCGTTTTAGACACCCCACCGAGGGATGACGGTCTTTAGTTTTTGAACTGGTACCCCAATAGGAAGAGAAATTTCGTGTCCTCCTCGGTTTTTGCATCCTCCGAAGGCTGATTGTCCCAGTCGTAGTTATATTGTAGGGTTGCTGTAAGTCCTTTGTAGATAGGGAATCTTAATCCCGTACGGGTCTTGAGAAACCAATCACTTGCATTTTCAAGACTTACGTATCCGGTTTGAACGTGAAAAAGCTGAAGGAATTCCTCGAAAAAATACTGATCATAATTGACGGACCAGCTCCCGGCAGGATAGTCATTGTCTTCGGCCACATCAAAGTTCTCGTCGACCATGGCGAGCCCGGCGGATACGGAAAGGTTCAGCAGCGGTGTTTCGAATATCTGATACCCTCCCCCGACACCCAGAGTCGACCTGAGATTCAGGTCTTTGAACTTATCATGTTCCATGAGCGTGTTGGCATATAAATACCATTTTTCGTCCAAGAAATGGCTGTAATTTCCATAGGCGAGCCAGTTCTCAGTGGTTGTTTCACCCTCCGTCCTCTCATTGGCCAACTCACCGCCAAGGGTATACCGGTTCTTTTTCGTGCGGGCGACAAATTCACCGTCAAAATAATAGTTGTCTTTGATGGTATTGCCTCTCTGGTTGACCATACTCGCATTGACCCGGGTGGCGATCTTCACAGGTTTGACAGGTTTGGGATTAATCGCCTTCACATCCGCCAGACTGAAAGAAGCCGGTGATTCGAGCTTGCCGGTATCCAATTTCATTTTTCCGGCGTCGATGGGCGCCGTGTTTCCTTCCAGAGCCGTTTCATCGTTGAGCACGACTTTCACGGGATCATCCGCCATTACGCTGGACACCTCCTTCCAAGCGATGGCGATTTCCCCGGCATAAGCGGTTTTCAGAACCAGCTTTTCTTCTTCCATCCTGACCACCTGGCCGGTGAGTTTGTCCCCGTTTGTTAAGCGGACCTCATCGGCAAGACTATTTCCAGCCATAAGAAAACCGACCGTGAGCAGAATAAACAACGGGATTAAGTTTATTTTCATTTCAAACCTCCTTCTGATAGACGCGTTTTCAAGATAAACTTCTGGATTGTTTTTAATAAGAAATTACTTTTGGAAGATAGAATATTCGAAATATTTACATCTTGCACAAGGACCGGATGAATGTCAACATGTTGGATCATCCGGAATGTATGGATATGGATGCCCTGGATGCGGGGAATTAAAAATCAGATAAAAGTGCATCAAATTTGACGCCGATTCCTCTTGAATCAACCCGAACGATTTTCCCCGCAATTTTGATCGGGGCGTCCCCGTTGGTAACAGAAAAGGCCATGGAAAGGTTTTGTCCGACAAAGAAAGGAAGTTGCGTGTCCAGCCTCAGTCCGCCGGCACTTAAATTTTGAATAAAATCCGTAAAAGCGCATTGGTTGCCTGAACAATCCACATGAATAAAGGTAGATTTTCTTGGATGTTTCCGTCGCTCTTGGTATTTGGGCCGCCATCGTATCTCCAATTTTTCCAGGAGGCCTCGCGTCTCTGATTCGGGCATGTTAAAGATTAATTCAAACAAACGGCCCCGGACTTCGGTGATGCTTATTTTTTTGTCGGTAACTGTCATCGGCTTTTTTTCTTATTTTTTTAAAAAGATTGAAGGTCCCTGTCATAACTCCCTAAAGGAAGGACCTCATCCATCCGTTCAAAGACATCTCATCGACCCTACGCCGGATTTTCGCCCTGCCTTCACCCAATCACGATAATTCCATCAAAAAAGGGGCTGCTGATTAAGCCAACCCCTTATGATCATTGGTGGAGCTGAGGGGGCTCGAACCCCTGACCTCATGACTGCCAGTCATGCGCTCTCCCAGCTGAGCTACAGCCCCATATGGAAACTGAGAATTAACAAAAGGTGATATGGGTGTCAATAATTATTTTGGGCGGAAATTTAAGACCCGGGTTAAGGCATTTGATTTCGCTACAGCGAAGCGACGGCGTGTTTCTCTTGGAAACCGACGGGCTGTTTGAAGGGCTTCAGCACCCGTTAGACCGAGCCGAATGAGATTATGATTTAAAACATCCATCGGATAATTTATTGACGAATTGTTCTTTATAACTCCGGCACGCTCGGGCTTACGGGTGCTTAAACACAAGTTCCCGTCGGTTGGAAAGAGATATGCGCCGTTGTGGAGCGTTCTCTCTCTATTGGGATTCAAATGCGTTTGTCCTGAATTTACGACGAGAAGGTATTGACAAAAGTGACGATGAAAAATAATATAGGTGTTTTACAAATTACAACGTACTGAACATACAAGAATTTAACTTAGATGAACGTCAACGCTATTAAGACGATCTATAAAAAATGAAAGGTAAAACAATGGATCCGAAAAACTTTATGGGAATCCCCAAAAATTTTACCTCTCCGGCCAAAGAAAACGGGGCCTTTCGGGAGTTTGATGCCACGGAGCTTTACTGTCCAAAGTGCAAGGGCCCGGTCCCGGTTCGCAAACGCCTTCTGCTGGTGCTGCCGGAAGGCGATAAATATGAATATCTGTGCGGGTTCTGCGCCGAGTCTGTTGGATCTAAGATCGATCGGCACTTGAAACCCCCAACGGTCATTATCTAAACCGAACACAACACTTAGGTAGAAAGGAATTTTATGCTCAGGTTAATGCGGGAACAAGCGGGCAGCTGGCTTATTAAAGTACTTTTAGGTGCAATCGTTATCGTGTTTGTATTCTGGGGTGTCGGAAGTTTCAGGTCACAAAGAGGCGACCGAGTTGCCACCGTCAACGGTGACCCGATTACCCTGGACGAATATAGAAAGACCTTCGACAATCTTATTGATCAGTTGCGCAGAAGATTCGGGAACAGCCTGGATGAAGATATGATCAAGAATCTTCAGGTAAAAAAACAGGCCTTAAATCAGCTGATCAACAACGCCCTGTTGTTACAGGAAGCCGAAAGGCTTAAAATTCGAGTTTCCAACACGGAGCTTGCCACCGCAATTTCGGAAATTGGAGCGTTTCAGAGAGCCGGAAGGTTTGACAAGCAACTTTATAAAAGTGTTCTGGACCGGCTGAGAATGAACCCCGAAGAGTTTGAAGTGACGCAAAGAAATGCCATGATGATTGAAAAATTATCGACCCTCGTCACCGGTGGTGTCAAAATCTCAGACCAGGAAGCCATGGAATGGTTCAACTGGGCCAATGCTTCTGTAGATATCGATTTCGTCCTCTTCGAGCCCGACGCTTACAAAGATGTCAACCCTTCTTTGGAGGAAACAAAAACATTCTTTGAGGGTCATAAAGAGAATTACAAAACCGAAGCCATGGTAAAAGTCCGCTACTTGTATTTTAATCCGGACACCTATGCTTCTAAAGTGACGATTTCCGATGAAGAACTCCTGGAATATTATAACGAAAACCGGGACGCCTTTAAAATACCGAAAACGGTTGAGGCCAGACATATTCTTTTTAGAGTCGATGAAAATGCCACCCCTGAAGCTGTGAAAAAGATACAAGAACACGCCCTGGACATATTGAAATTGGCCAAGGAAGGCAAAGATTTTGCCGAACTGGCCAAACAGTATTCAGAAGGACCGACACGGGATAGCGGCGGATACCTCGGCACATTCAGAAAGGAAGACATGGTTCAACCCTTTGCAGATATGGCCTTTTCCTTGAAAGCCGGAGAAATCGGCGAACCGGTTCGCACCCAATTCGGATGGCACATCGTTAAAGTTGAAAAGGTAAACGAAGCATCTGTGCTTTCTTTTGACGAAGCTAAAGGGCAGATAAAAAAGAAACTGACCCAAGAAAGGGTCAAAAATCTTGCTTACGACGCTGCCGAGGCGGTGGCCGATGCTTCCTTTAAAGAAGACGATCTTTTAAAATTGTCAAAAGAAAGAAATCTGAAAGTTTTAACCACGGATTTCTTTTCACAAAAGGGTCCGGAAAAAGGAATCAGCGACCCCTCAAAATTTGCTTCGATTGCGTTTAACCTGGCGGTTGGGGAAATCAGCGATATCCAGGAGTTCGAAAACGGATATTATCTTATCCAGCTTGTGGATAAACTTCCGCCCAAGATACCCGAATTCGCCCAGGTAAAGGAAACGGTCAGGGCTGACTGGATCCAGGAAAAACAGGAAGAAAAAGCAAAAGCGGATGCCGATGCATTTCTGGCAGCTTTAAAGAGCGGCAAATCCATGGACGCGGAAAGCAAACAATTCAATTTAACGCCGACATCCACCGGTTTTTTTAAGCGCAGTGACTCAATTCCTAAAATTGGTCCTGAACGGGGAATTGCCGAGGCTGCTTTTCAGCTCACCGACGAAAAAAAATTGGCGGAAACCGTCATGAAAGGTGCCAAAGGATATTATATTATTCAATTCAACGGCAGAAAAACACCGGAAGCTGAAAATTTTAACAAAGAAAAAGGCGAAATCGAGAACAGGCTCTTGTCCCAAAAGCAATCCAGAACTTTCGATGCACTGCTAACACAAATTAAAAGCAAAAGTGAGATTTCCATCAAAGACGGGTTCTTGGAATAGATTTTTTTCATTTCTGATCCGGAACTCAACCTCGTTTGCGACGGGGGGGTCTCTTTTTTCCCGAATCCGACGCCCCACCGCAAACGGATAAAGATGGCATTCTAAAGGACAGCCGATGAAAGATGAAAGCTTCAAAGATCAATGCGCTGATATGACCAAAGCATTTAGTATACAGATCCCCTGTAAACTCGCCGAAAGGGTCGAATCCTATGCCTCTGCCAACAATACGACACACAACAGTATCGTGATCGAGGCGTTGGATTCATTTTTAAGACATCAGACGAACAGGGTGGATTGAGGGGTTAAAGG
>JAHECI010000125.1:5321-8355 GCA_024641825.1 Desulfobacterales bacterium
CTTTGGAAGAATCGGTTTTCTTCACCGGCGGGGCCGGATACCCGAAATTTATCATTCTCCGATGATTTTCACCAGAACCCGCTTGCGTCGTCTGCCGTCAAACTCGCCGTAAAATATCTGCTCCCAGGTACCGAAATCGAGTTTTCCGTCGGTTACGGCAACCACCGCTTCCCGGCCCATAATCTGTCTTTTCATGTGAGCATCCGCGTTGTCTTCTCCCACATTGTGCTTGTACTGGGACACGGGTCCGTACGGCGCCAGTTTTTCGAGCCAGACCTCGTAATCATAGTGAAGACCGGATTCATCATCATTGATAAAGACAGAGGCGGTGATGTGCATGGCATTGCAAAGGACAAGCCCCTCTTTGATACCGCTTTCACGCAAACATTCTCTGACTTGAGGCGTAATATTAACAAACCCCCGGCGGGAAGGTACTTCAAACCACAATTCTTTTCGATAGCTTTTCATTTTGCCCCCCATTCGGTCCTATGCGGCCGTTGATGTTAAAGGGAATGACGCACTGAACTGTACCGACTGTTTATTGAAAAGAACAAGGCCTTCTTTTACGCTGCATTTTTTTTAAAAGCCATTTTTCCACCGAGGCGAAATATCGACAACCGCCTGCCGGGTCGGCACCTTAAACCGTAACACGTGCCCATATGCTTTCATTGCCGTTCCCACTGTAGACTTCGTCCAATATTTGAGATATATTCTATTATTTTATTATTATCAATCATTATATAAAGAACCCGGGCCAGCGGAACCGGCTCTGGTTTACCCCTGGAAGGGGATTGTTTTTACATAGATCAAGTGCCTATTTATCCCGTTAAACTTTAGTTCACTTCAAACTCTCCCAGGGATTCTCCAGGCCGAGCCGGAGGAAGAGACAGGATGATGGATAAAACAAAAAACAGGCCCATGAAACCGGAACCCGGCAGAGAGAATTTTTTGACCGCCGTTGTGGCAAACAGTGCGGGTGAGATTTTCGATCTCCATGGATATGCAGCGGCAGGAATGGCGGGCGCCGCCCTCGTTCCCCTGACATTGGATGACACGATTCCGATGCCGTTCGGGGGAGAGCTGATGATGATGCCGGACAGAAAGCCTGTTCTTTACCATATTGGAAATCGCCGGTTTGAAATATTGGATGAAAATCCATACGCACCCGGAGAACCGATCTTTCCGGTTGCGGCATTTAATTCACCCGGTTTTGTCATTTCCTATGTGAGCGCCTACCGGGAAAATACGGCCGCCGGATTTCTTCCCCTGTTTTCATACGGGGCCGTGGGATGGCACGATGACAAATTCAGATCTGCAGTGATACGGGTGGACAGAGAACCGCGGCAGGATTTGCGGAGGATGAAACCCGAAGATGTCGTTGCCGGAATCGCCGACATACAACGGAAAATGCCGGACAACCGACTGGAAACCCACCTTGAAAAATGCGCCATGGAATACGGCTGCCCGGCGGCCAAGAATTTCTTTTTGGGAAGATATGAGGCACCCCTGCCGACCTCCCCAAGCTGCAATGCACGCTGTTTGGGCTGTTTGTCCCTTCAGAAAGACAGTGAAATTCCCATCAGTCAGACCCGAATCAATTTCACGCCGTCTCCGGCAGAGATTGCCGAGATCGCACTTTTACACACCCGGCGGGTAAAACAAAGCGTTGTCAGCTTTGGACAGGGGTGTGAAGGAGATCCCTTACTGGCCGCCCACGTCATTGCACCGGCCATCAACCAGATTCGCTCGGTGACCCATGGCGGTACCATCAATATGAACACCAACGGGAGCAAGCCACAAACCCTGAAAAAGCTGTTTGAAGCCGGCCTCGACAGCGTTCGAATCAGTCTCAACAGTGTCAGAAAAGACTGCTATAATGCATACTTTCGACCCAACGGTTACCGCTTTTCAGATGTTATGAAGAGCATTGAAATTGCTCTGGAACTGGGAAAATTTGTATCCATCAATTATTTAAATTGCCCCGGATTTACCGACGCCCCAAAAGAACTGGAAGCGCTGACTGAGTTTTTAAAGGCCCATCCCATCGGCATGATCCAATGGCGAAATTTAAATTTCGATCCAATGAGGTATTGGAATATGATGTCTGCGGTTGCCGACCACGGCCCACCCTTGGGGATGCAGCATATTCTCGATGGGATTAAAGAATCTTTTCCCGGTCTAAAATTCGGATACTTTAATCCTCCCAAAGAAAAGTTTTACGTGAATTGATCGTAACGTTATAAGGAGACCCTAAAAAATCATGCGCTGGATAGAAGCAAAGGTTATTTTTGAATTCCACGATACGCAATTGGCCACAGATCTCATTTCCCATCTGTTTTATGACCTTGGCCTCCAGGGCGTTGTCGTGGAGACGCCGGAAATCGACCCTTCGGAAGATTGGGGGGACGATGCCCTCATCCCCGAAAACTGGGCGGTGATCGGTTATTTTCCCCATGACGAACAGTCTAAAAAACGATTGGAAACCATTGAAAAAAATCTGGAAACCCTCGAAACTACAAACGGCATCAAATCCCGCACCGTTTATACCGATATCGACGAAGCAGACTGGAGTGAAACATGGAAAGCTTTTTTCAAGCCCGAAAAAATCACCCAAAACATCGTGGTGAAACCCACCTGGAAGGACTATTCCCGGAATCGCAATGACATCGTTCTTGAGATCGATCCGGGCATGGCGTTTGGTACCGGAACCCATCCCACAACCACCATGTGCATCGCCATGATTGAAAAATATCTTAAAAGAACCGGTTCTTTTCTGGATGTGGGGACCGGTTCAGGCATCCTTATGGTTGCGGCGGCAAAACTGGGGGCAAGCAACGTCTGGGGAACGGACAATGACGCCGTCGCTGTTGATATTGCGCGTAAGAATTTGATTCAAAACAGAATATCGGAATCGACCTTTAACCTCCTAATCACCCATCTTGTGGACACGGTGACAGAACGGTTCGACCTGGTGGCGGCCAATTTGACGACAACGGCGGTTTTAACCCTCCTCGATGACATCAAAAGGGTCCTG
>JAHECI010000006.1 GCA_024641825.1 Desulfobacterales bacterium
AATCTTTGCCCGGGCGGATTCCAAGGCCGATTTTGATTGCAGAACCTTTGCTTTCAGCTTGTCGGTGTCCAGTCTCGCCAGAATCTGGCCGACTTTCACTTGATCATTGTAATCCACTTCGACGGCTTTGATGATACCGGACAACTCGCTGCCCACATCCACCTGGTTTGTCGGTTCCAGGGCACCTGTGGCGGTTACGGTCACGATTAGGTTTCCCCGCTCAACTTTCTGGGTCCGGTACTGCATGGAATTTGATTTTTTTGTCCCCTTCAAAATAACGGCGCTGGTCACTCCCGCGATTGCCAGAAGGGATAGGACGAGCCACCATTTCAAATGCTTTTTGCGGCCCGAGGACCGATCGATACCCAGGGTTTCACCAATATCGATTTCCGGGTTTGTCTTTGGTTTCATTGTTTCCTTTCATTTTAAACTTTATTAGCGCTCATCCATAAACACATTTGAGCACTGAGAAGTTTCCAATTCATAAATGAGATATTTTTTCGATGAGCAAGGCCGCACAAGGGTTTTCGCCCGAGGCGTACGCCTGTACGTCGAGGGCGAAAACCCGCGGAGAACGCCGCTCATCGGGAAAATAGCCATTTATGGATGGACACTAATTCGTGTTATCCGGCATGAGAGATTTCCACCCACCTCCCAGGGATTTATACAAAGCGATTAAATTCGACGTCACGCCGCCCTCGCTGACGGCCAACTGATCCTGGAGTGATAACAACGACCGCTGGGCAATCAGGACATTGCCGAACTCGATGAGTCCGGACGAATACTGTTTTTGGGCAAGGTCAACGGCACGCCGGGCCGCCTCGGTGGCTTCGATCAGCGATTGTCTGCGACGTTGTTCCTTGGCGTAGGCAATCAAGGCATTTTCGACATCCTCCAGTGCCGTTAGAATCGCCGCCTCGTATCGGATCAGAGCCTGCTCCTGCAAAGCGGATTGGACTTCGATGTTGCTCCGGATGGCGCCGGCGTCGAACAGCGGCCAGGCAACCGCGGCGCCCATGCCATGGGTTCGGCTGCTCAATGAAAACAGGTTGCCCAGGGACAGGGCTTCAAGACCGATGGAGCCGAAGAGCGAAAACCTGGGATACAAATCCGCCGTGACAACACCGATTTGCGCCGTCTGGGCGGCCAGCCGGCGCTCCGCTCTTCGGACATCCGGCCGGCGTCGCAAGATATCGGCCGGCACGCCAACCGCCACTTCAAGCGGGGTGACCGGAATGGGTTTGCGTTCCGCCAAGGCATCTCCCAGTGAACCCGGATGCTGTCCGATCAATACGGCCAATCGGTTCTTGGCCTGCGCAAGACCGGTCTCCAAACCGGGTATCTGAGCCCGGGTCTGCTCGAGACTGTATTTGGCCTGTTCTACGTCCAGCTGTGTCGTCAGACCGGCCTGACGGCGCCATCGGGTGATATTGTAGGTTTCTTTCTGTGCATCAAGATTGGCTTCTCCAACCGACAATCGGGTCTGAAATGAGCGCAACTCCACATAATTCAGGGCAACTTCGGCAAGGAGACTGACAAGCACATCCCGCAAATCCTCTTCACTCGCCTGAAGCTCGGCGCCTGCCGCTTCAACGGCACGTTTTTCCCCGCCAAACACGTCCAGCTCCCAAGCAGCATCGAAGCCTGCGGCGTAGAGTTCTCTCTCGCTGCCGCTTCCGGTTTCTTCGCTGCTGCGGCTCATCCTGGCGGAACCGCCGGCGTCGACGGTCGGGAAACGATAGGCCTCGCTGATGGCGCGGCGAGCACGGGCTTCACGAACACGTGCCCGGGCCTCCTTAAGACCCAGATTTCCTGCAACTGCAGACTCAACCAGGTTGGTTAGGACAGGATCGTCGAGAATCGACCACCAGGCGGCCAATGCTCCTTTGTCTAGCTGTTCCCCGACCAGGCCACTTTTCTCCGGGGTATGCCAGGCTTGGGGCATGGGGGTGTCCGGCGGCACATAATCCGGTCCAACTGCCGCGCATCCGACAAAAACGAACAGCATTAGCGCGGCCGGTAAAAGTGCCCCAAATCGGATCGGGGCTATTTTGATCAGTACGTTCATGGCTTGTTTACATTTCAAGGGGTTGTTTCCCATATCGATTGATCGCTTCGCCAGAGGTTTGCGGCCGAACGCTTTCAGCTGCGTTAGGTTGGAGGATCGCTTCGCTTAAGGTTTGAGGCAAGAGATTAGAAAAACAGAAATTTATTTTCCCCTCACCTTCTAACTTTCTCATCTTCTCACCTTCTTACCTTCTCACATGCCTGCCTCCAACCGCGCAGAGCTTGCCTCCAAGCATCACAAGATGATGTTGCCGTCCCGGTCAGGGATTTTCATGACGAAGTTTTTGCATCGGACGGCAGACCACTGTCCCGCGAGTGTCGTTTGAAACGCCTCAGATATTGAGCCAAGGCGCTTCTCTCTTCCTGACTGAATTGCCGCGCCAATTCAATGGTTGCATCTGCCAAACGCCGCTTCATGAGACTGCGCAGTTCGTGTATTTTTTCAATCTGAAGTCGGTAGGCAGCTTCATCAAATTCAGGTGCGGATAAAAGGTTCATGGCTTCTTTTCTTGCCTCTCGGAGCTGATGGTATGCATCCCGATTGTTCAGATGGACCCTTTGTACCGTTTCAAGAAACAACGCGCCCTTGTCCTTGGGCAATTTGGACGCAAATTCTTCCACGGACTTCCGAACAAAGAATTCTTTATGAAAGCGATGGGACACATCGCCAATGACAACGCCGATAAGCAACACGTTGAGGAGAAGTGAACTGAAAATCAGAATTTTAATCTTTTTACTCATAGTACATCTCCTTCATAATTTAGAAAATCTTCCAAGGAGGTTTGGTATTGTTCGACGGAAGCATTCCCCGACGGATTTGAAAATCCTATTGTAAATCCGATGATCAAAGTAAAAATGAGCGAAACCGAAACCGCCGCAAATGCACGCCTGGACAAACTGAATTCCCGAAGTACCTCCGAGAAGAACATGCCAAGCTTGCGTTGCGCTTCTTTCTTTTTAGGCAAAGCGGCTGCGATAATTCGATCTGCCAGGTCTCTGCTCGGTTCTTCATACTTCCGTGTTTTGAGAACCCCTTCAAAACGTTCCGCGTCTGCCACTAATTTCTGAAGTTCAGGGAAACGATCCGGCGCCTTCAGCCCTGACGATCTTATGTCTTTTGGCCATTTACGAACATCAGCGCCATACATCAGCAGATTTTCTTTGAACTGTTCAAAGTTGGTTGTCATCGTGAACCTCCGCCAAGATATTGTTTGACGTTGTGCTTCAATGTCGTTTTGGCACGCATAACGAGAGATTGCAGCGCTTTCACCTTCACACCAATGATCTGGGCCGCCTCACTGTTGCTTAACCCTTCATAAAAGCACAGGTTAAGCGCCAGCTGCTGTCGTTCCGGCAATTCGTGTATAAATCGTTCCAATACAGCCTGTTTTTGATGCACATCAAATAAGACGTCCGGCCCGGGATTTTCGTCTGGGAACTCTATGTCTTCGGGTAAGTTTATCAACTTTTTCTTCTTGCGAAGATCCAAACACAGGTTTATGACGACGCGATAAAACCAGGTGGTGAATTTGGCTCGTTTACCGGGATCCCAAAGATTCGGCCGGTTCCATAGTTTTAGAAACGCTTCCTGCACAATGTCCTCTGCATCGTCCTTGCTGAAAACAAGGCGGTAGGCAATACGATAGAATCGATTTGAGTGGCGATCTACAAGTGTCCCAAAGGCTTCATGACTTCCCTTTTGTATCTGGCAGATCAGGGACTCGTCATCCAGATGCAAGAGTTTTTCGTCCAAATTCACTGATATCTGCCTTCCGCCATGGTCTGATGAAAAAGTATCTCTTTGTCTGCCAGCACCTCATCCGACAATTTCTGTCGTGGGACATCCGTAATTTTCATGAAATATTCGGGCAAGCATGCTTACATGTATTAATACGACCGAAAATCCAAAAGTCTTCGCTCTTTTTTTTAATTATACCAAACCATCGGCTGTCGTGTCGACTTAACTTTAACTATTTGGTTCTGCTCCAATTTAGTTGGAGAAAAGGGGCCCAGGATTCATGGGTTTAGGCTTCAAGGGTCTGTTTTCTAATCAATTTATCAGAACTTTTAACACTTGCTAATACTATCTGTGTGTCCAATTCGCAAACAGAACCATAAAATTTGCTGTTATTCTATATATCTCTAAACAGAGTTCGCATGACTTTTGCCAGACTTTCAACACGCTGTTGTAATTTTTTAGCATTTTTATCCGCTTGTTTTGTGGCGGGTCACTCCACCCCCTTGCCCCTTTTAGACATCGAATCCTTGATCCCTTTGGGAACAAGATGGGGCCAGCAGCAGCGTGGAAATGAGCCCGTTGGTTAATCTAAAAAAAAGTTCGTGCCGCAAGTGTAGGACAGATTGTCTTATGACACACAATTGTATCATACAAACAGGTTCCACCGAATGGGCAATCAATTTTATCAAGCAATTTCATACGGTTTTGAAATAGATTTTTTTGGCACGGTTATTGCTTTTTTATCAGATAAGGTTTTATCCCCTCTGATAAAAATTGGCATTAATCATCCATCCAACAAATTGATAAAGGAGGCTACCATGGAAATTAAAGATTATTGTTCAAACGTGGATATGGAACTTACGGTGTGGAAAGCAAAAATTTTTGACGTGATACGTAAAGCCGATCAATTGGGATCCGGGGAACTGGAAAAAGTTCTTCCAAACATCCAAGATCTCAAGATGGTCATCACTGAATTGGAGGATAGAATTCATGGGCTCAGGACAGAATGTCCCATAGAGTGGACGCCCATAAGAAAAGAAATTGAGGGTGTCAAGGGCAACTTGACCAATACCTATGACGAAGTCATCGATTACATCGGGGGACGCGCCGCACCCGTAGACGTACCGGGATAGGCTTGAATAACATCATCGTACCAGCGTCCTTAGGTCAAACCCCTCTCTTATTCACTGTCCGATAACCTCTCTGTGAAAGGTTATCGGACTTTCTTTTAAGCAGACGACCTCTTTGTTTAGATTGAACAGAAATACCCATAAAGCAAATCCGTGTGCCTAAAAAAACCTATTGATTGGATGGTCAACCTTTTTCTTTTAAACTTTGTCTTTTGATGTAAATAGGATATAGTGTTGATTTAACCTCATCCCATATGGGCTTTTTAGTCCTCATCGGCGTATCGGAAAACTCGGGAAGTTAGGAGGTGTTTCAATGGAAACATGTAATCTGTCCGATTTTATGAAAGCGCTCACTCCCTGGCTGGACGATGATTATATTCGTAAGGCCTACTTGGATGACAACGGACATTTTGTATTGTTGTTTACCGATGGCGTAAAAAATGTCTATCACATTGAAGATTGTGCAAAATCCAAATTAAAATCAATACTTGAAGACCTGAAAAAGAAAGGGGTTTTCGTCGAATCGACATAACAAATTTGTTCGTGACCAGTCGTAATTCAAGAACATATTCTAAAAACTCAACGAACACACAAACAATTCATGAATACGCCACTGAATCAGATCGATTTGGAGGCTGATTCCCCTGGTCCTCTGCTAATTTTGACAGGAGGAAAATAAATGCGAATTGCAGTCGTTGGTTCGGGCATTTCCGGGATGGTATCCGCATATCTGCTGAGTCAAGACCACGACATTGTTCTATATGAGGCCGATGACACCATCGGCGGACATACCCACACCATCGATGTATCCATCGAGGGCATTTCCTATCCGGTGGATACCGGTTTCATCGTATTCAACGAAAAGACCTACCCGAATTTTATTAAATTGATGGGGTCGCTCGGGGTGGCCTGGCAACCGTCGAACATGAGTTTCAGCGTTCAATGCGATCAGACGGGGCTGGTTTTTTCCCCCAGCACCTTGAACGCTTTATTTGTTCAGCGAAAAAATCTTTTCCGTCCCTCATTTTACCGAATGCTTTGGGATGCGCTTCGGTTCCGGCGTGAAGCGTCGGAACTCATTCGATCCGATGATTACCGCATCACCCTTCAGTCCTATTTGGAACAAAAGAACTACAGCCATGCCTTCATTGAACATTTCATTATTCCCATGGGCGGAGCCATCTGGTCGGCGGATCCTGTTCGGTTCAGAAATTTTCCGGCACGATATCTGGTAGAATTTTTTTACAACCATGGTTTTCTGAACATCCGTCATCAACCCCAATGGCGGGTCATCAAAGGGGGGTCGAGGGAGTATATCGGTCCTTTAACCCGGCCCTATAAAGACCGGATCCGTCTGAACTCGCCGGTTGCATCCATCAGACGATTCCCGGAAAATGTCGAAATCACCACAAAGGGAGGAGACAGCGCCACCTTTGATCAGGTGGTCATCGCCACCCACAGCGACCAGGCGCTCCGGATGCTGGCGGATCCTTCGGAACTGGAAAGAGACGTTTTAGGCGCCATTCCTTACCAGGAAAACCTGGCCATTTTGCACACCGACACATCGCTCCTCCCGCCCAAAAGAACGGCCTGGGCCAGTTGGAATTATCACATCCCCAGACAAGAAAAAGGGCGAGTTGCGCTGACCTATAATATGAATATCCTACAAACCCTGAGGGCCACGGAAGCGCTTTGTGTCACCTTAAACATGCCGGAGAAGATCCACCCGGACCGTGTTATTCAGCGCATCATCTACCATCATCCGGTCTACGACCCGAACAGTTTAAGCGCGCGCCGAAAACAGGATGAAATCAACGGAAAAAATCGGACCTATTTCTGCGGCGCTTACTGGGGTTATGGGTTTCATGAAGACGGCGTGAACAGTGCCTTGGCGGTTTGTAAACATTTTGGGAAAACATTGTCATGACAAAAAGCGCGATATATGAAGGCGCTGTAAGGCATCGGCGATATAGACCCCGGCCGAACATATTTCAATACCGGCTCTTTTTTATGTTTCTCGATCTGGAGGAACTCCCCACACTTTTCGATATTCACCCCCTGTGGTCATACCAACGACGGAATGTTGCATATTTCCGCCGCAAAGATCATTTCGGCCATCCTTCCGTGCCCATGGATATTGCTGTCCGGGATCTTGTTCAAACGCACCTTGGAAACCGACCGTCCGGGCCGATTCGTCTGCTGACCCACTTAAGATATTTTGGATATTGCTTTAATCCGGCCAGTTTTTATTACTGCTACGACGCTTCTGATACCAGGGTCGAGACCATTGTGGTCGAAATCCACAATACCCCCTGGGGGGAGCACCATTGTTATGTATTCGGCGATACCCATAATGAACACCCCGTTGATCATTGGCGTCGATACCGTTTCAACAAAATTTTTCATGTGTCACCGTTTATTGATATGGATATACAGTACGACTGGCGATTTCGTGTGCCTGGAGACATAATTCGCGTTCATATGATCGATATCGAAAAAGGTAAAAAGCTGTTCGATGCCAGTCTGACGCTGAAAAGGAGGCCCATCAGCCATAAACAATTAACCCGCGTGCTGATGAAATACCCGTTAATGACGATGAAAGTGACCACAATGATCTATTTTCAGGCATTGCGTTTGCTGCTGAAAAACACCCCATTTTTTACGCATCCCAAAAAGAAATCACTGCCATATAGAGGAAATGATCCATGACGGAAACATTCATGCCATATAAAGTATCTGCCCTGGAATGTCTTCGGGAAACGTTTATCGACAGACTGTCCCGTAGACTTTTTTTCGCTTTGATGAAAGATTTTAAGATAGGAAAACTTACCCTGATCGAAAAAAATCAGCAGGTCCGATTCGGTCAATCATCAAAGAGGAGTTCTTTGCGGGCAACCATTTATGTGCATCATCCACGATTTTATACAAGCACCGTGTTTGGCGGCAGCATCGGTTCTGCTGAAGCCTATATGGCCGGGCTATGGTCAACATCCCATCTGACCAATGTCATACGCCTGGTGATTTTGAATCAGAAAATGATGGAAAAAATGGACAAAGGCTGGTCTTGGCTCTCTGATCCTGTTCATAATTTGTATCACTGGTTTCGACGCAATACCTTGAAAGGTAGCAAAGAAAATATCGTTGCCCATTACGATCTGGGAAACGATTTTTACAGGCTTTTTCTGGATGAAACATTGACCTACTCATGCGGCATTTTTGAGCATGAAAACAGTACCCTGGAAACGGCTTCCATAGCAAAATACGATCGAATCTGCCGCAAACTCCAGCTTCATCCCGAAGACCATGTCATGGAAATCGGCGGTGGATGGGGCGGTTTTTCCATACATGCTGCAAAAAACTATGGATGTCGTGTGACCACCACAACCATTTCCGATGAACAGTATGCTTTGGCCGAAAAACGCATTTCAGCATCCGGTTTGTCCCATCGAATCAGATTGCTTCGCAAGGATTATCGACATCTTGCCGGAAAATTTGACAAACTGGTCTCCATCGAAATGATCGAAGCGGTGGGCCATCAGTATCTGAATACTTTTTTTCAAATCTGCAGCCGGTTGCTCAAGTCGAACGGCATGATGCTTCTTCAGGCCATCACTATTGTCGATCAGGTGTTTGACGCGCATAAACGCTCGGTCGATTTCACTAAGCGGTATATCTTTCCGGGCAGCTGTATCCCCTCAATCCATGCCATTATGAATTCCATCGCCCGCAAGACAGATCTGAAGCTATTTCATCTCGAGGATATCACACCCCACTATGTCCGAACACTTGCCGAATGGCGAAAACGATTTTTCGATCACATTGATGACGTTCGTGAAATGGGATTTTCAGATACTTTTATTCGAATGTGGGAATACTATCTTTGCTATTGCGAGGGGGGCTTTGCGGAAAGATATATCGGGGATGTTCAAATGCTGTTGGCCAAACCCATGTGCAGACGGGAACCGTTGCTTCCCCCTCTGGCCTGATCAACACAACTGGCCTTCCCACATATAAACCTGAATTTTGCACAAGGAAGCACACCCCGTCATCACGCATCCTTATTTTTTCTTTGCTTTCGGAAACCAGGGAATAAACGCATTGGTACGCTGAATATATTCTTTGTAACCCGGTCGATGGGTTACAATGGTTTTTTCGGTTAAAGGAATCCCTGTCATTTTCAGCAGCACCACAGTAATGATCAGAGGACTCAAAACGGTCCACCAGCTGTTTGGTGTTGAAAATGCAATGAGAAAAATCCCCCACCACATGAGACATTCACCAAAATAATTGGGATGTCGGGTATAGCCCCACAATCCCCGATCCATGACTTTTCCCTTATTGGCAGGGTTGGATTTAAAAGACGCCAACTGCCAATCACCAACAGCTTCAAATATAAAACCCACCACCCAAAGGATTAAACCGCACAGATCCAGCCAGGTGATCATTTCCGGTGTCTTAGATGCCACGCCGTACTGAAGTGCAATGGAAATGGCCCACAGAAATATAGACTGGAGCAGAAACACTTTAAAAAGGCTCACGATCCAGAAATGTTTGCCACTCTTTTCACGCCAGGAACCATATCTGGGATCCTCCCCCTTTCCCCAGTTGCGCCGCGTCAGATAAATACTAAGCCTTAAACCCCAAAACGTTACCAACATTGCAATTAACAGCTTTCGTCCAAAAAAACCATCCGTTAAGAAAAAAGTTGTCCAGGCTATCATGACAAATCCCAATCCCCACAAGCTATCTACCACCGTGACGTTTTTAACAACAAGGCTGAGAAGCCATCCGATAAGCATCATCAAAATAACAGCAGCCAAATTGAGGCTGAATATAAAAATTAGATGTTCCATGTTATTTCTCCAACTGTTTCTTAGGTCTCAACGTTCTAATTTGTAAAGTAGGAATCGTTATCGAATTCTATATTCCGGCCGTCGAAGACATTGGTTTCATGGGATCGATCGCAAAGATTCCCTTGTTTCGATCATCAATGGCTTTTCGTATGTTTTCATGAACCTTGCTGCTGATCGGATAAGCCAGCGCGATTAAAATGGCAATCAAGTTACAAACGGACGGCACCAGTGCATAAAGCGTTCTCAAAGCTAATTTTACTTGTTCAGACTGTTCCACATTGGGCGTGTAGCCTGCTGCACCAAGAATTGAAAGTCCGGCCCCGACACCAACGGCCGCTGCGAGCTTTTTTGAAATCGACCACAAACCGATATATTGTCCTTCTCGTCTCTCACCCGTTAACCATTCATCATAGTCGATGACGTCGGCCTGTATGGCGGATGGAATCGCCAAGGTGGCACCGAACCCGATCCCAGATAAAAAAACCAGTACCCCGTAGATCAATTCATCTCCCGGTCCAAGAAAAAAAACACCGAAAAAAGCGCCCGTATTTACAGCCATGGACGTCAACCATGCCGGTTTTTTGCCGATCTTTCGTGATATCAAAATCCATCCAGGAAGGAAAATAATACCGGTTACAAAGTATAGAAGAAGGAAAAAGTCTGCCAAATTTGATTGTAGTACATACTCTACGTAAAAAAGAATCAACGTGGCCGGTAAATTATTCCCAATGGCACTGATGGTGTATGCAATGAGGAGAATGACAAACGGTCGGTTTTGACCCGTCTGCCGTATTCCCTTAATGAACCCTACGGGACGGTTAACACTTTGGGGAGGTAACTCCTTAATTGATAACACACACCACCATGAAAAACCGATAACGAAGGGCGCATAAATTATGGCAATCCAGAAAAATTTGGCCCGTTCTCCCTGAGCGGTATTTGAGAGATTAAACAGCCATTCCACCAGAGCCGGCGAACTTGCAGCAGCAAGTGTTCCGGCAATCAAAAAACCGTCCCTTACGCCAAATAAAGAAATCCGTTCATTATAGTCAAAGGTAATTTCAGGGCCCAAAGATTCATAAGGCACACTGACCAAAGTCCAGAAAAAAAACAAAGCAAAAATACTTACACCGAACCATAGGGCAGAAAAATATGCAGACGTTTCTGGCGGGTTAAATAAAAGGTACATTGACAGTGCAACAAAGAACGATCCACCTGCGATAAACGGCCGTCTTCTACCGAACGGGGTCTTGATTCGATCGGAAATGAAGCCTATGGCGGGATCCGTTATGGCATCGAAAATTCGGACACTTAGGAGGACATAGCCCATCACCATAACGTTGACCCCGATAACATCCGTATAAAATTTTGGTATGTAAACATAAATCGGTATGCCGACTACTGCTAACGCATAAGCCGGTGCAGCATAGGCAATCTTTTTATATAACGGAACGGATTTTCGGGCTGCAGCTTTCATTTTAACCCCAACAATTGCTTTTTAAACGGTTCGTTCATGGGGAATTTCCCCAACCACATCGAAAAGAGCGCAGACGCAAAATCAGCACCCTTGATAATGCCCTTGGTTTTTCCGTTTAATGCCAGCTCTGTGCCCCTTCCCGGGATATATGTCAATGAATACCGGTCTCCAGGTTGGACATCTTCATAAAGTGAGTTGTGATAATCGATTTGTGGTCGAATTTTTTCCAAGGTTAGTGCATCCGTGTTCTTTGCAATCACTTTGTTTGTAGAAATCCCGAAATCTTCCCCTTTTAAGGCATGGAAATACTCAACCTCCAAGCGTTTGGATTTGTCAGAAAGAACATTCTCTATGGAAATCCCTTCTTCTAAGTAGAGCGCACCGACATAGGCTTTGATAAAACCGAGATGCCGAAGCAGTCCCGCGCCCTGAATCTTCAAACGAATCCCTTCTGTTTCGTAGCTGTTTTCAAAACGAATCCCCTCGATCTCTGCTCCATTGACATTGGGTGTTACACCTACCATTAATATCACTACAAATATTGCGATAAGATAAGATATATTTTTCATGAGTCCATTCCTCAAGTGTTTTTTGCTTTTAATGATTCATTAGCTGTTAAGATTTAAAAAATTCTTAATATAAAGTTATTCACGTTTAAGGAACATTCAATGGGGAAAAAGTAGGGGTATGGTAATAGGGTATACCTATCATTTTTTTAACTTAATAACGACCCAAGTTTAACACCCCAATACGGCCCAAAAGCCTTTAAAAATTTTTTCGGCCTGATATGCTTTATTGACGGTTATAAAAATAAAAAGGCTTGCAACTTGAGTAACAAACTATTGCTTAACAATTTTTTCTAACTTAAAGTACTTAATCAACACACATTGATTATAAACATAAAAATGCTTATAGTGCTTTATAAATAGTCATTAAGAGTGTGACCATACACAGAAGTTTCTGAATTGTTAAAAAATTTGAAGTTATAGTAAGACAAATGAGTTCCGCTCCGGGTAGGTCATGAGGGTGACAGAATGAATATTATCTTCTACTTAAAACTTTATGCATTGACTGTACCGCTATTTTTTGCCATTGACATTCTCTGGCTCGGATTTTTTGCAAAAAAGTTTTATCGAAACAACCTTGGTTTTATACTGAGTCCGGATGTAAACTGGTCGGCGGCAATCAGCTTTTATTTGCTTTATATTGTAGGTATTCTTATTTTTGCCGTTGTGCCAGCAATTGAAAAAGAATCATTGGGCAAGGCGATCTTGTGGGGTTGTTTGTACGGTTTTTTTACTTACGCAACATACGATTTGACAAATATGGCCACCATAAAGAATTGGCCGTTAAAGGTTGTGATGGTCGATATTTTGTGGGGTGTTTTTCTCTGTTCCATGGTCGCTTCGATAAGTTTTTTGATTGCGAAATGGCTCTCCTGAAAGGTAATGATAAAAAAATGAAAAAAATACTCAAGGTTTCCATTGGGCCTTTGATGCTTATTACGATCTTATACGGATGTTCCGGGAACCCTACGGAACATAACAATAGCGATTCCTCAGGGTTACTGGATTGCCCGGATACCCCAAATTGCGTATCGTCATTAGCAAAAAATCCAAAATACCGAGTTGAACCCTTTAATTTAAACAAAGATCCTAAAACAAGCTGGGACATTGTTAAAAAAACGGTTGAGCTACTGCCCGGAACAAAAGTTGTTTCAGAAGACAACAGCGATATTCATGCCGAATGCAAAAGCATGATTTTTCGATTTGTTGATGATCTCACACTCCATTTAACCCCTTCCAAAGGTATTATTCACATTCGTTCAGCCTCTAGAATCGGCTATTCAGACCTCGGTGTTAACCGTCGTCGTGTTGAAACCTTGAGAAAAAAACTCAAGCAAAATGGCATTATCGAATAGCCTCTTCATCATTTAATTGTCCGGAGACAATTTCGCGTAAGGTTTCCGATATGCTGCACTTGTAAGTGTTCACGGGGTGAGTTCTCCCGCTTCATGTTCCACTTTACAATGACCTTTAAACTAGAGTACCCTATACAATACAATCAAAAAGACAGCATATTTTGATTGCACGGATCAGGGAGTACACTCATGAAAACCCAGCATAAGGAAGCAAAGTCCCATATTGAACCCTTAAGTTTTTCGGAAGAACTGGCTAGGGCGGTCATTAATTCGCTCTCTGCACACATCGCCATTCTTGACAAAAACGGCGTAATCCTTGAAACCAATCGCGCATGGAATGCCTACTCGGTTAAAAACGGCATGCCGGAAAACTTTGACTACAGAGGAATCAACTACCTAGAGGTCTGCAATGCCGCCAAGGGAGAGGATGCGTCAGATGCCCACAATATCGCAGAAGGTATTCGTAAGGTTATTCAAGGCCATACCCCGGAATTTCTGTTTGATTATCCCTGCCATTCCAAGGACAGCAGACACTGGTACTATATGCGAGCCATCCGAATGTCTGATACCAAACCCGTCCGGGTGATCATCAGTCATGAAGATATAACGGCATTGAAACTGGTTGAAGAAGCGTTAAGAGAAAGCCGTGAAGAACTCGAAGAACAGAAACAAAGCCTCGAGGAAGCCAATATTGCGCTGAAAGTGCTGATCAAACATCGGGAAAACGACAAACTGGAACTTGAAAAAAATGTATTGACCAATGTCAAGGAGTTGGTTTTGCCGTATGTTGAAAAGTTAAAGGGAGTTCCATTAAAACCCAGAAATAAGACACTCGTTGAAATCATTGATAATCACCTAAAAGATATTATTTCTCCGCTCCTTCAAAAATTTTCAAATGCCCAAATTATTCTGACCCCCCAGGAAATAAAGATGGTCGCCTTGATCAAAGACGGAAAGAGCAGCAAGGAAATTGCAGACATCCTGAACATATCCGAAACCACCGTCAATTTTCACCGAAAAAACCTGCGAAAAAAGCTCGGTCTGAAAAACAGGCCGATGAATTTGAGGTCCTATTTAATCTCCATATCATAGCCCGAAAAAAAACCAATGGAGTTAAAGGTCTGTGGATATTAAGCCCATTTTCTGAAGCGACATTCCACCCTATTTGCGAGGGTTCTTTTTGCCGGGCGATTCTGATTCCACTGAGAGGGTTTTAAAGGCTGTTCAGGAGTTTTTTAACGAAGATACTTGCTAAAGTCCCAAGGCTATCATATAAGGAAGGTCGATGATTGAGTGAGGGAGTTTTTCCATTAAACCGGAAAAGATATTTCTGGCTGGAAAGCAACCAGTTAACGTCAAAGCAAGATGCCGTTTCCGTTATTGGTAGGATAGACTCTTAATATTCTAATTAAGTCCCGAAAATTTCCCTTATTTTACTCGTTAGCAGATGCCAATCCATAGCAATTTCAAAGCTTATAAATGCCCGGGACCCCCTGCAAAAATCCTGCTGATCTCAACTCGGCAGTTCGGGGATTTATTATTGACGACACCTTTGGTGCGCAGCCTGAAATACGCTTATCCCCAAGCGATTATTGATGTGCTGGCGTTTCAAGGCAAGGAATTCATACTGGATGACAATCCTGACATTAATCAGATTTTGACCATTCCTGAGCCAATTACCTACAGAGATCATCCGCATTTATTCAAACAGATCTGGCGTAAATATCAGTTGGCAGTCACGACCCTGCCAGGGGATCGGCCCACGTTTTATGCCTGGATTGCGGCACCCCGGCGAGTGGGTCTGGTTCCGTCTCTAACTGCTAAATCCATCTGGAAACGCTGGGTGTTACAGGGGTGGGTATTGCTTGACGATGAGCACACGGCAACTGTAATTCAGAATTTACGACTGGCGGATGTTTTAGGAATTCCTCGTTGTTATGAGGTGGTGCCACCGGAAAAACCTGGCAGTGAGGAACAATTGGATCAGTATCTACCCTTTTCCTGGCGCACCCAGGCTTATGCAGCATTGCATCTTTCCCCAATGTGGCCTTATAAACGCTGGACTTTAACTGGCTGGACCCAAGTTTCACAATATTTGCAACAACAGGGTATGAAACTGGTTTTAACCGGCGGTTCTGGAGATTCGGAACAGCAATATTTACAACAGGCCCAGCAACAGATGCCGGCGGAGGTGATCAATCTGGCTGGAAAACTGGATTTTGCCGCTATCAGTCTGTTGTTAAAACATGCCAAAGTGTATGTTGGCCCGGATACTGCCGTAACTCACCTGGCTGCAGCTGTTGGCGTGCCCACAGTGGCGATATTCGGGCCCACCAACCCATTGAAATGGGCACCCTGGCCCAAGAAATATGCTGGAAACCGGGCGCCTTTTAAAAAAACCGGTTCTTTGCAAGTGTTGAAGAATATCGCGCTGGTACAGGATGAAGAAGATTGTATCCCCTGTCATCAGGAAGGATGTGAGCGCCATAGAAATAGCCACAGTCTCTGTTTACAGAATCTGGATGCAGCCAGAGTTATTACCGCCATCGAAGCGTTAGGCGTTTAAATTTTGGAAACAGCCAAGAACCCACCTGAATGGGGTGCCCGCCAATGAAGGAAATTTGTCCAATGCCCGACAATTAATGAGCGCCTCCGTAACCGTTGTATCGAAAATTAGTTATGTTTGAAAACATTTCAGTACGTGCCGGTAGCAAAGCCATAAGGATACTCCGGGACGAAGGATTGAATCTATCAAGGGTAAAGGTTATCGCAGGCGCTTCCGGTGCCGCCAAATTTCTTGTTTTAACCGGGATCGACAGGGTATTGCTGTCTTCCTTCAAACATAGGACAGACCCCCTTTATCTTATTGGCACTTCAATTGGAGCCTTTCGCATGGCTGCCTACTGCCAGAGAAACCCGGTCGATGCCCTTGATAAGCTCGAAAGGGAATATATTTTACAGCACTATGATTCAAGACCCACGCGAAAAGAAATTACAGAAGAGTCCTGGAAAATTATTCATGCCTATATAGAGGATGATGAAATAGAATTCATTATCAACCATCCTTTCATGAAAATTTGTTTTCTATCCAATAAATGCAAAGGACTTATTAAAAGTGAAAACCCATGGGTCCAAGGGCTCGGTATTGCACTTGCTTCAGGCGTAAACCGGTTGAGCAGGAACAGGCTTGGGTATTTCTTTGAAAGAGCGTTGTTCTGTGCCCCAAAGGAAAGACCGCCCTTTGCCGCCATGAATCAATTCCCTTTGAGTATCTATCGTCTTACCCATTCGAATTTCAAGACCGCATTGTTGTCTTCCGGGTCGATTCCAATGGCAATGGAGGGAATTTCAAATATCGACGGCGTGCCGGGTGTTTTTCGCGATGGCGGCATACTTGATTACCATCTGGACATACCGTTTTTGCCCAATGGAAATGGTCTTGTCCTATATCCCCATTTTTATGACCAGATCACACCCGGATGGTTCGACAAGTCCTTAAATCGCAAGCCGGATAAAAAAAATATGGAAAGTGTTGTGCTCGTTGCACCCTCAAATAGATTCGTTGACAATCTTCCCTTAGGCAAAATCCCCGATAGAAAAGATTTTAAGACGTTCTTTGGGAAAGACAAAGAACGGATAGAATACTGGAAAAAGGTCGTTGAAGAAAACAAAAAATTGGGGGACGAATTCTTCGAAGCCATCGAATCCGGAAGAATAAGGGAGATCGCAAAACCGATATAAGACGGTGTGTCGAGGCTTAGCGGCAAGGGGAATTGCCCGGCACGAAGCGTGATCAGAGGCCCAAAACATCGCGCCCTTTCGGCATACCCATGGACCGGCCTTTAGCCCCATGGGTATATGCTTGACAACCACACCTAAGATTTGTACAGCATTAACACAAGCCCGTTGTCATGATCGGCATTCGGTTTTAATCCAAGGAGGTATTGTGAGACTATTATGGGCGGCATTTCTGGCAATACCCATGACGCTCTTTTTCGGGTCCTGTTCGGTGATTTCTCAACAGATCCGAACAGAAGCCACACCGACGATTCACTTCAAAACCCTTCTTCTGGAAAAAGATAACTACAGGGGAAAGACCGTGATCCTGGGCGGGTACATCCTGGAAACGCAGAACTCGGCGGACAAATCGTTGATTAAAGTCTTGCAAGTCCCCCTGGGATTCGGAGAAAAACCCAAATCAAAAGACCTTTCAGAGGGAAGATTCATGGTCTCCCAAAAGGGTTTCTTGGACCCGGAAATCTACAAAAAAGACCGTAAAATTACGGTGGCCGGCGCCATCGTCGGCGCGGTGGTGGAGAAAATTGACGACTCCTTCCAGCCCTATCTCAAGATTGAAAGTCGTGAAATATACCTTTGGCCCGAGGAGGCCTACTATTATCCCCCACCATACTATGATCCATGGTTTTATCCATATCCCTACTATGGGTACCGGCATCGTCATTACCCCTATTACTGGTAAAAGAAAAACGGTTCGAACCGATGCAAGACTCGCTCAAAAAAACAGGCGCTATCCAAAATGCGATAAATTCATAAAATTGTGAAATGAATTACATAAATCCTCGGCAAATATTATCCCTAATATTCGATGACACCATTATTACAAGGGAGTTAACCATCTAAATTATCAAGAGAAAATTTTCTTAAACATGAATTTGGCATGTTTTATGCAAATATCAAGGTAAAACGTTGAAATCGGCAGGGGTGCAGACAAGTGCCACCCAGCTTCAACACCCATATAAAAACCATGGAATGGCCAAGGGCCTCCAAAGGTTATACTTCAAAAGGGAGTTTGAGGTGGCACTTCACACAGGGCTTCTCTGGTGTACGTGCATCTTTTTCTTCGGCCATCTGCATAAATATGCTAAAATATGATGTGCACCGAGATTAACAACGGCATTGGGGGAAGCCTTCATATAAAACCTTTGGACACATCCGCCATGGGTTGCTGCCGTATATTCAGATCGCGTTCATCAATAAAAATTAAAGGTTGTAATGGGCTTATAGATTTAATATGTTATAGAACCCAAAAAGAGGTATGAGCAGTGGCTGATGAAAAGAACAACGGCGAAACCAGGAAAACTTTCAAACACGGAACGATCATTAATGTCATCAGCAGCAAAGGGGGCGTCGGAACAACGACCATCGCTGTAAATTTGGCCGTGAGCCTGGCGATAGAGAAAAACAGTCCATCGGTTGCCCTGATTGACATGAATCTGCTGTTTGGGGATATTCCACTTTTTTTGGAGATCGAGCCAAAATATAACTGGAGCGAGATCACCAAGAACATTTCCCGTCTGGATGATAATTTTTTGAGAAATATCCTGTCCGTCGATGCTTCGGGAGTTTCCGTTCTTCCATCTCCGAGTTACGTGAACGATCCGGACGAAAAAACCCCTGAAATTATGGCACATCTGCTCATGCTCATGCAACGGGTGTTTGATTTTATAATCATTGACGGTGGGCAACCCTTGGATGACATCTCTTTAAAGATCTTAGAATTATCTGACATTGCGCTGCTGGTAACCGTTTTAACCCCTCCCTGTATTTTAAACACCCAAAAGCTTTTAAAGACATTTCGCGGTTTGGGTTTTCCTCTGGACGATAACATCAAGATCGTTATCAATCGTTATTTAAAAAAGTCGAACATTTCCTTGCCCGAGGCAGAAGCTTCATTTGAAAAAGAGATTTTTTGGAACATACCCAATGATTATCAAACCACCGTAAATGCCATCAATGAAGGAAAGGCACTGGCCCAATTTGCTCCGGGCGAAGCCATCACCAAAAACTTCAAAAAGTTTGCCGAGAAATTGCGCGCTGAATCTGAGAAAGCCGACCCGGCGCTTTCTTCATATCGGCGGATGATCAAGAAGACACCCAATTTCGGTAAGTATATCTATCAAAAAGATTCGTTGAGTATCAACAGACGTCGACGACAAAGCGATGTGGCCCAACATGACGCCGGTTCCAAAGACAGGCGCCGAAAAATGAGAGACGGCATTATTATTGTGGGCCATGATCGCAGGCAGAATGACAACCCCGATTATAACGGTCCTGAAAAGCGCAGTGGGGTTGACCGAAGAAGCGGAAAGGAAAGAAGGGAAAAAGAGTAAAAAATCCGAGCCCAGAGAGTCCGGCTTTGTTTATCCCCAGAGGGGTAAAGCCTGCCGCACATGCCTGCCAGAGAATGATGGAGTGCTGGAGTATTGGAATGTTGGGTATTAAAAGAGGAAAATACCTTATTTTAATCACGGGGCTTAAAACCCATTACACCACCACTCCATTATTCCAATATTCCAGTTTCGCCGATTGAGATGATATAATCCAGTCATGGCCTATCAAAGATCCCGCCACACAACAAAGGACAAGTTTCTCAAGATTAAATAAATTTTTACAGGTATTTTATGGAGGTCAGAAAGAATCTGCAACACTTACTGACCCATGGTCATCTACAGTTTCTCCCTGCCATATTGAACATTTTTCAAAAGTCGCGCATGGGTTTTTTTCAATCGATAACATTTTGTTATTTAGCGAAAAACCATTTGAACGGAACGCACAAATTTTTTGTTTCGGTCATTTTTCAAATATAAAACAGATGTTTTCATAAAAGTTAAAAAAATACACAAGAAAGCTTGACTCGCTCAACCAATTGGTATAAGGATTTTTCCCGACAATGAATGTGCAGTGAATTTTATTGCCGTGACCTAATTTTATTGTGAAAGGAGGCTCTTTAAATGGCTTTTATCCCTACTGTAGACGAAGACAAATGCGAAGGTTGTGAGGAATGTGTAGATGTCTGTCCTGTTGAAGTGTTTGAGATGGAGAATGATAAATCCGTTCCGGTAAATGCTGACGAATGTCTGGGTTGTGAAAGTTGCATCGAGGTGTGTGAACCCGGTGCAATTACCGTCGAAGAGACATAATCCGTCAATCAAATCCATGTCCCCTGGTCCTTCTTCAGGGACCGGGGGACAAGTTCCACCCGATAACTGCCCCTATAAATTAAGATCTCGCCTTCCCCCTCCGGACATCCGGACACGAAATCTTTAACCACCGAACCATCGGATACTAACACTGTTTTCTAAGTACAGGTCTTCACAGCCCCCGGGACATTTCGCCTGTTTCCAGATATTCGATTCTTTCGAGCAGGGGTGGATGAGAATAGTTAAAAAAGACATACAGCGGATGGGGTCTGATATTCGAAAGGTTTTCCTTTGCCATTTTCTTCAGCGCAGTGACGAGGGGTTTTGCGGTCTTTAAAATTCCGAGGGAATAAAAATCCGCCTCCCGTTCAAATTTTCTGGAAACAGCTTTTCCAATAGGCGACAAAAAAAAGTTTACAGGCTCCCACAAAATCCCCACCAGAAAAAGGCCCACATAGGGAGACATGGCTGAAAAACCAAAACTTTCATACAGCTTTTCCCATGCCATCAACTTTGCTGCCAGAAAAAAAAGCAACAAGGACACGAAACCGCTTAAAAGAATTTGTTTTTTAATATGATTTTTTTTCAGATGTCCGATTTCATGGGCCAAAATCGACAGGATTTCGGCGTGACTGTGACATTGAATCAGAGAATCGAACAGGACGATCCGCTTGGCTTTTCCCAGTCCTGAAAAATACGCATTGGTGTGCCGGGTTCTCCGGGTTGCATCCATCTGGTATATGCCTTCGATATCGAGGCCTTCTCTTTGGGCAAGTCGTTTAATCCCGATTTTAAGGTCCCCTGCCTCAAGGGGTGTAAATGCGTTAAACAGGGGTGCAATAATGGTGGGATAAAGAACGGTCATCAACAGCTGGAAACACAAAAAAACAGCCCATGCCCAAATCCACCAGTTTTCTCCGAGAAACTTCAACATCAACAGGAGCGCGGATAGGAGAAAACCGCCCAAAACAATCATCACCAGCAATCCCTTTACCAGATCAGAAATCCAAATTTTTATGGTTTTTGTATTAAAACCGTATCGTTCCTCGATGACAAAACTATGATAATAATCGAAAGGAAGCCCGGCCACCATCTCTCCAAGGCCGATGACGGCAAAGAAAATCAGGCCTGCAGAGAAAAAATTCGTGTTCGCCAGTTTTTCATCGAACCATGGGAGACCCCCTGAAATAATGATCAAAAGGAACAACATTTTGCCGGCGCTGGTCCGGACAAAATGGAATCGGAAATTATCCGAGGTGTATCGAATGATGTTTTTTAACTCTCCCTCATGAATCACCCCTTGAAAGGCGACGGGCACCTTTACCCCAAATTTATTGAGATATCTGATATTTATTCGTTCGATGGCCAGACACAACACCACACTGAGAAGATACACACTGATATAGGCGATCAAACATGCGTTCAATGAAATCATACACACCCCGGACAACAATCATTTATAAAAAAACGGCCTGTATCGTAGCATTCCCGCCGATGGCAATCAAGATATGATCCCGGTTTTCGGATAAACACTGCCAGGAAACAGTTTATGCCAGGGTGAACGCATTTGATTTTAGTACAACGAAGCGACGGCGTGTTTCTCTTGGAAAGGGATATGCGCCGTCGTGGAGCGTTCTCTCTCTGCTGGGGTTCAAATGCGTTTACCTTGATTTTTATGTTATCTCAGCTTGAAAAAAAATCGGATTAGCGGTAAAGGATAAATTTTTTAACCTTCAAAATGCCGGCAAACATACGTCTTGCACGGCACAACAAACTGTGATAACTTCGTTTTATGAAACAATACGTGATCGATGAACTCAGGCCCAAGGATCATGAAGCGATCAAGGGCTACATGGAAGAAAACTATAGCGCCTCCGATATGGATGGAATTTACTGGATACCCCTTGAACAGGACATCCTCACCCGAATTCAAAAGGAGCATACGGACTGTCAACCCTTTTATTTTGCCGTCGACCTGGAACCAAACCTTATCGCCTTTGAGATGCTGATCCGGACCCAGAAAAGAATGCGATGCAGTTGCATGGGCTATGCAACCGAAAATCAACGCAATTGGCTCATGGGGCTTGCCGACTCAATATTTGATCAACTCGGGATTAAAATCTAATCCACCCCCCATTCCACCAGAGATGGAACAACCATGAACAGACACCGAAGCGTTCTGAATTGATGATGAAGTTTTTTTGATAACAAAATGATACGCAAACTAATTCTTGTTTTATGGACCTTTCTATTTACCGCATACATGGCGGGTTTGACCGTAATTCTCTCCTTTTTGAGCACCGATGAAAATACGGCGCATAACGTTGGAAGAACCTGGGCAAAATACCTGCTTGCGGCGAGCAACATCAAGGTCACGGTTAAGGGTATCTCAAATATAAATCTACACGAGTCTCACATTTTTATGGCCAACCATGCGAGCAATTTTGATATCCCTGTTCTTCAGGCCTATCTTCCGGTTCAATTCAGATGGCTTGCCAAAACCGAGCTTTTTAAGATACCGATCTTCGGTTGGGCCATGAAAAGAGCAGGCTATATCAGCATCGATCGTTCCAACAAGGAATCTGCCATACAGAGTCTCCAACGGGCAGCAAACATCATCAAAAACGGCGCATCCGTCATTATATTCCCTGAAGGGACCCGAAGCAGAAATCAAAATGTCCAGCCGTTTAAGAAAGGAGGATTTGTTTTGGCGGTGGATTCCGGTGTCCCCATCGTCCCGGTAGTCCTTCACGGAACTTGGAAAATTATGCCTAAAAATCAGATTGTTATCGAACCCGGCCATGTGGTTGTGGAAATCAAAAAACCCATCGAATCTTCGGATTATAGCAGAGAAACAAAAGGTCTTCTGATGGAAAAAGTCAGGAACGTGATCCTGGAATCCTTAGAAAACGGAAAAAAGAAGGGATCATTATGCTGAAAATAATACCCCTCGGCGGATTGGGAGAAATCGGACTTAACATGATGGTTTTTGAATATGGCGATTCAGCGTTCATCGTTGATGCCGGGCTCATGTTTCCGGAAGACTATATGCTGGGGATCGATTATGTAATTCCGGATATGAGTTACATCAAACAGAAAAAACCCCATATTTCAGGGGTCGTCCTGACCCATGCCCACGAAGACCACATCGGAGCACTGCCGTATCTGCTGAGAGAGATGAATGTGCCGATTTATGGTACGCCGTTTACCCTGGGGGTTGTGCGGAAAAAACTTGAAGAACATGGACTCCTTTCACCCGTTCGGCTGCATGAAATTTCACCCAGAGAAAAGCTTGAACTGGGCCCCTTTGAACTCGAGTTTATTCGTGTCTGCCACAGCGCTGTAGATGGCGTTGGGATTGCCATAAAAACCCCCGTGGGGCTGGTCGTTCATACCGGGGATTTTAAGATCAGCCACACGTCTGTTGACGGCATGATCACCGACGTAAACAAGTTTGCCCAGTATGGCGAGAAAGGGGTTCTTGCCCTCTTATCGGATTCCACGAATGTGGAAAGGGAAGGATATACCATTTCCGATGAGGAGGTTGGAGACACCTTGGGACGGATTGCAACAGGTCGAACCGGGCGAATCATTGTCGGTCTTTTTGCCTCCAGCATCACCCGAATCCAGCAGGTCATCGATATTGCACAGGCCATCAACCGGAAAGTCGTTTTTAACGGCAGGAGTATAGAAACGAGTGTAAATATCGCAAAAAATCTTGGATACATTCGCATCCCTGAAGAGATGGAAATCCATATCGAACAGGTCCATGATTTCCCGGATGAAGAGATCGTTATTATAACCACAGGCAGTCAGGGAGAGCCCATGGCGGCCCTGGCGCGCATGGCAACAGGCACCCACAAGCAGATAAAGATCAGAAAAGAGGACACGGTTATCCTTTCTTCGAAATTTATACCCGGCAACGAAAAAGCCATCACCAAGATCATTAACGATCTTTATCGGCGCGGTGCCGATGTTATTTATGAAAAAATATCGAAAATTCATGTATCGGGTCATGCTTTTCAAGAAGAGTTAAAGCTTATGATCAATCTCACCCGGCCCAAATATTTTATTCCAATCCACGGAGAATTCCGCCATCTGGTTCTTCATTCACGTCTGGCAAAGCAGGTGGGCATCGCCGAGGAAAACATCCTTCTTGCGGAAAACGGCCAGATCATAGAATTTGATGAAAACGGCGGAAGAATTCAAGACAATGTTTTGACCGGCCGGGTGCTCATTGACGGCAAAGGTGTCGGAGATGTGGGAAGGAGCGTGCTCAAGGAAAGACGAAACCTGTCCGAAGACGGCCTGGTTGTCGTTAACATGGCCTTTGATGAAGAGACCGGTATTGTGATATACGGACCTGAAATCGTTTCTCGCGGGTTTGTGTTTGAAACGGAAACGGGCCACCTTCTGGAAGATGCAAAATGTGTTGTTCTGGAAATTGTCGAAGAAGTGAGCCCTGAAGTCTCGGATCGGACGGCCAAAATCCGAGCAAAAATACAAAAAGCCCTGAGAAAATATTTTTCCTTTACCATAAATCGCCGACCGGTTATACTTCCGTTTATTTTGGAAGTTTAAACATCGACCATTGAAATCGATTCAAATGCGCAAAGAAATCACCGGAATTTTACTATTTTTTCTCGTTATTTTTACGCTGATCAGTCTTCTGTCATACAGTCCGGCTGATCCTTCGATCAATACTGCCAGGGCCCCGGGGCAGATCCACAACTTTTTCGGTTTATTTGGCGCCCATCTGGCGGGCATCCTCATCGGACTGTTTGGACTCGGTGCTTTCTGGGTTCCGATTCTACTTCTGCTCACCAGTATCCATTTTTTCGGCAACCATTCCCGAAAAGCCATCATTTACACCCTTGCCGGCGGCGTTGTTCTGATGATCACCACCGGGAGCTTACTGGCACTCAAGCACAACCATATCGTTATTCTCGGCAGCAAATTTTCTTCCGGCGGCCTCATCGGAATCCCTTTAAAATCATTTCTCGTAAAATATTCCAACATGCTGGGGGGAGCGGTTATCCTGGCACTTTTATGGATCATCGGTCTGATTCTGGCCACCGGTTTTTCTTTGATAAAGTTTGCCAAACGATGTTGGCAAACAGGTATTTTTTCAGCAGATCGACTGCGCACATTATTCATAAAATGGAAAGAGCAACGGAAAAAATCAAAACAACGTTCCGGAACAAAAAAAGTTAAGATCGTCAAGCAGGAACCGAAAATAGAAATCAAAACCCCCAAACCCCGGCCCATCAAGGAAACCCCGGCGCCGCGTCAGGAAGTGTTTGATTTCATGCATGCCGGGAAAGGATTTCAGCTGCCATCGATCAATCTTTTAGACGATTTCGAAGAGGCCCTCTCTTCTGCCGATGATGAAAATTTAAAGATGCAGTCGAAACTCCTTGAAAAAAAGCTCGAAGACTTTAACGTCCAAGGAAAGGTGGTTGCCATTTCCCCCGGCCCCATCATCACGACCTTTGAATATGAACCGGCTCCGGGAATTAAAATAAACAAAATCGTCAATCTTACCGACGACCTTTCCCTGGCGCTACGAGCCATAAGCATTAGAATTGTGGCCCCGATCCCGGGAAAAGCCGTCATCGGGATTGAACTCCCCAATGCCTCCAGGGAGATTGTAAGATTCAAAGGGATTGTCGCTTCGAGCGGCTTCCAAAAATCGAAGTCCAAACTGACCATCTGTCTCGGCAGGGACATCATCGGAAACCCTGTGGTTGCAGAGCTCGACAAGATGCCGCACCTACTCATTGCCGGCGCAACCGGAAGCGGCAAAAGCGTGGCCCTGAATGCCATGATCTGCAGCCTGCTCTACAAATCGACTCCGGATGATGTAAAACTGATTATGGTCGATCCCAAAAGAATTGAACTTTCCAATTACGACGGAATACCACACCTCATTACGCCGGTGGTAACAGACATTAAAAAAGCCACCAATGCCCTATTCTGGGCCGTACGTGAAATGGAGAGACGGTATGAACTCCTATCTGAAAATAAGGCCAGACACATAAGACAGTATAACCAGAAGATCGAAAAGGATCGTCAGACCCCCGAAGGAAAAGACCTGGAGAAACTGCCGTATATCGTTATTATCATCGATGAGCTTGCCGATCTTATGTTGGCCGCATCAAGGAACGTGGAGGTTGCCTTGACACGCCTGGCTCAGATGGCCAGAGCCGCCGGTATCCATTTGATACTTGCCACCCAACGGCCTTCCGTGGACGTGCTCACCGGGATCATTAAGGCCAATTTTCCCACCCGCCTGACCTTCCAGGTTTCTTCCAAGACCGATTCCAGAACCATCATCGATACCAACGGTGCCGAAAACCTTTTAGGAAACGGAGACATGCTTTTTCTGCCGCCGGGCACCGCCAAACTCCAGCGTATTCATGGGGCATACCTTTCAGAATTGGAGCTTGGAAGGATCATTGAATTTCTAAAGAAACAGGAAACACCGGAATACGACCAGACCATCGTCAAAGCGCCGCCAAAGGAAACGGAAGATTCCGGTGAGAAAGAATATGACGAAAGATATGACGATGCCGTGGCACTCATCACAAAAAATGGACAGGCATCCATATCCATGATTCAGCGGCATTTGCGTATCGGCTATAATCGAGCGGCCCGTATTATCGAAATGATGGAGGAAGAAGGGATCGTGGGTCCCTCGGATGGTGCCAAACCGAGAACGGTCCTGGTTAAAGGGTATGAAGACATACCTTAGAACCCGCTTCAAAACCGATCTCCCGTGGTCTCGAACCTTTTTTAACGCCCTCTCCGAACAATCTTTTTTTAAATCGCATAATCACGCCAAAGGCGGATAAAACGCGTGGTTGAGAATTCGTAAAGAAAGAACAGATTAAAAAAAATAGCATCCTATATTTTAAAATGACACTTGATGAAAAACTGCTCAATGGCGTTAAAGGTTTTCTGGACCCTCAAGAGGGAAACGCCCTTTTTGAAATTGCCATAGAGGCCAGTCGTCGAGGTCCCTGCCTGGAAATCGGGAGTTACTGCGGCAAATCGACAATTTATCTGGGTTCAGCCTGCAGAAAAAACAACAGTGTTCTATTCTCCATCGATCATCACCGAGGATCCGAAGAACAGCAGCCTGGAGAAGAATATTTCGATCCCGAGCTGTATGACCCAAAAGCCCGCCGTGTGGACACATTTAAAGAATTTAGAAATACCATTGAAAAAGCCGGGCTCGAAGATACGGTGGTGCCCATGGTATGCAGGTCCGAACTGGCTGCACGTTTGTGGGCGACATCCCTCAGCCTGGTTTTTATTGACGGCGGTCATTCTTATGGAGCGGCATACACGGATTACAACGCCTGGGCCGGACACATCATGCCCAATGGATATCTGCTGATTCACGATATTTTTAAAGACCCTGAAAAGGGGGGCCAGGCACCGTATCATGTTTACAAGCTGGCGGTTGCATCGGGTCTTTTCAAAGAAGTTTCCATGATAAACACCTTGGGAGTCCTGAGACGCATGCCGTCCGGCGCCATCCCTGAAACCCTCCCCCAGCAGTAATCACTCAATACACCCCTTCCAATAAGTCTTACCGAGAGCAAATATGGGGAAAAGAAAGGGTCAAGCCCACCGATGACTTTTTTAAAATTGGGGTTTTAGATTTGATTGGCATTTAATTTTTGTCATTTGAGTTTTGCCCCAAGGAAACTGAGTAGTTTCCAATTCACAAATGAGATATTTTTTCGATGAGCAAGGCCGCACAAGGGTTTTTGCCCGAGACGTACGCCTGTACGTCGAGGGCGGAAACCCACGGAGAACGCCGCTCATCGGAAAAATAGCCATTTATGGATGGAAACTAATTTATTTTTACGATGAGGTGTTAAGGTCGTCTTTGGTCAGATACACCACAAGGCTCTTGCCCACGACCGGATTGAACAGCCGGTCGAGAAACCGGGTAATCGAAGGATGCTTCATGATATCCCATACCAGAAGACGGTGATACAGGTTTACGAGCCGGGAATCTTCACGTTCCGGACCCACAAGGCACTTCAGCCACCAATACGGTACATGGAGGCTGTGGGCACAATGGTGCCCCCAGGGTTTCAGGCCTTTTCTTTCCAAAAGATTCATCAGCACTTTCTTTTTATAGATACGGACATGTCCATTTTCGGTGTTGTGGTAATTTTCGGAAAGTGCCCAGCAGATTCGCTCGGGCAGATAATTTGGGACACTAACAACCAAATCTTTACGCGGTTTCAAGACCCTGACGGCTTCAGAAACCGCGGTCTTCTCGTCATGAAGATGTTCCAGAATTTCCGAACAGATGACAAGGTCAAAATAATTATCCCTGAACGGCAGGTGATATATATCGGCAACAGCAACCGTGCACATCCCCCCGCCGTGTTCTCCGAGTCTTTCCTGGTTTTCAACCCTGGTTCGTGCCTCAAAAACATCATCAAAGTTGATGTCCACCCCGATGGCAACGACGTTCCTGAACCTAAACGCACCGCAGGTGTGGCGCCCGGTTCCGCATCCGATATCCAGGATACGACAGCCGGGGGGTATGTCGAGCCGGTCAAAATCGATGGTAATCACGGATGGTCTCCCTGTAGGCCGCAACGGTCATTTCTGCGGCCCTTTTCCAGGTAAAGCGACTGTGAACCCGATTAAACCCGGCACGACCCATTTTCTCTGCCTGGTCAGGATTTTCAAGAAGTCGTGTGATCGCATTCACAAGTTCCCGGGAATTGGCAGGGGGAACCAGAACACCGGCATCCCCCACCACCTCGGGCAAGGCACCGCCGGTGGTGCTGACCACCGGCAAACCGCATGCCATCGCCTCCCCGGCCGGAAAACCGAATCCCTCGTATACGGACGGAACGATGGCCAAAGAAGCCCTGGCATATTGCCGAACAAAGGCGTCATGGTCGATCCGACCTGTAAACGTAATCCGCTCTTTTATCCCCAAATTTTTTATGAGTTTTTCAACATCGCCATTCTTTTTTACGGTACCGACAATAACGAGCCTGACGTCGAGGGTTTTGGAGATTTCAGCTACTGCTTCAAGGAGGTAGGCAAGCCCTTTAATCGGCGTATCCGCGCTGCTGGTAACGATAATCCTCCCTTTTTCCCTTCTGATTTCAGAAACCGGATAGAAAAGGTCGGTATTGATGCCATTCAGAATGACTTTGAATCGTTCCTTGGGAATCCCGAAATTTTTACTGATGTCGTTTTTGGCAGACTGGGAAACGGTGATAATGTGGGAGAGGGTTCTGGAAACCCTTTTTTGCATACCGATAAAAGAATACCATCGCATCTGTTTCATCTTTTGCCAAAAAGACGGAGCGGTTCTTACGGCCAGATCCCGATCAACGGTTATGGGGTGGTGGATTGTGGCGATGGTGGGAATAAATTCTTTAATGGACTTTATGCCGTATGAAAGACTCTGATTGTCATGAACGATATCGTATGTGTGTCGCCGTTTCCTTAAAAATCGATGGGCCCTGAGACCGAACGTAAACGGTTCCGGGAATCCCATGGTGGAAACCCCCAGCCACTCCATAAGATTGATGGGATCTGAAAGCTCTTTTAAAGAGGGCATCCTGAACAGATCATCCGGGTTATAAAGGTCGAGACCGGGAAGCTGAAACAGCTTTATATCTTTATCGAGCTGGGGGATGGGCGGCCCTGAAACCACCTCCACATGATGTCCCAAGTCTTTGAGCGCTCTGCTCAAATTATATATATAGACCCCCTGCCCGCCGCAGTGGGGATGGCTTCGATAGCTCAACAGGCAGATTCTCAATCGATCCGCCTTATCCCTTGACATTATAGCACCTCGTTTCTGCAAGCTTTTCCAACACCGCATCATATTGATCGATCCGTTTTTCCCAGGCAAAGCGAGACATCGCTTCGGATAGGTTTTGTCGTTTAACCTCAAATTGGGAAAAATTCAAGATAAGAAAGCACAGTTTCTCGATCAGGTCCGTGGAATCTGTATAGAGGAAATCATCATGGAAGGCCTTTGGAATGATTTCCGGGTAGGACAGCCGGTGAGGCAACAGGGGGATACAGCCGTAACGGATCGCCTCAACCACTGAAATACCGAAATTTTCCTGATTTGCCGTACTGATGACAATATCTCCCTTCATCAGCCATTCCTGGTATTTTTCTCTGGAGGCTTCATAGCCGTAGCAAACGATCCGGTTCTTGAGACGTTCTCTGGCAGCGATAAATTCTTTGGGGACCATCTGGAAATTTTTCCCCAAAAGTGCAAGACGAAAATCGAGACCTCGTTGGCGTACGGCATCCAGGGCTTGGAAAAAAGCCGAGGGGTCTTTGTCAAATTCCCAGCGATGATTCCAGATGATCAGCGGCGGCGCGTCGGTTTCGGGAACCGAACGGAGCAGCGGACGGTCTGCGGCCGAAAAATGACATCCTGGATATAGGACCCCGCTCTTACTGCGTATTGCGTCGATCACCCACATGGGCCGGTATTCGGGCATCATTTTTAAAAACTCCGGAAGGCTCGAAAAAAATGCATCAATGTGGGTCCGGGAATTAAAAAGAACCTTGTCTGCTGCAAGGGCTGTGGTGATGTCGGTGAAACCAAACTGAAAATCCCTGCTTTCACCGGGCGCCAATGGATAGGTCAATTGATTCTCATGAAAATAAACCAAAGAAGGCGGACAAAACCGACCCCATAGGGCCTTAAAATCCGACAGGCTCATAAGGTCGCTGGTGATCAGTCCGTCGTACTCTTTAAGGGAGGGAATTTTTTTCACAAAGTATAGGGCCGCCCCTCGCATCCGCCATTTCCAGAAACGCGCGGGGAGCGTGACAAGGTCGATTCTGTGCCGGGAGTGTGAAATAAGGCCCTGGGCAAAATCCCCATGGGATCCGCCGAAAAAAGGTTCCAGGAATAAAAATTTCAAATGATTCTCTGCAGGTTAAAGCGGTTAGTTCCAATCCAGACCCTCCGCCATTTAAAAACCAAGTTTAAAAGAAAGACAAACACCCTGGTTCTTGACATCGGCCGAAAGGTTAATTTTCACATTGTCTTTTAATCGTTCTAAAAAAAGGCCGGTTTTTTTCCGGTTGTATTTGTGAGCACTCGTTACGGCGCCGTATATGTTTCCAGCATAAAAACCGACTTCCACAAACGTAAGGAGCCCCCCGAGTGCAGGATTCCCCCCATCGAAAGACTCATAGGCGGCGTATATAAGCGCACCATTGATCAAAAAAGCGATCAGCGCATCCTGGTATCTTTCACAATAAAGATATCCTGCCCCGGGAACGACCGATAAAAATCCCGCCAGCTTGGGGTTCTTTTTTGGAATTAATTTTTCCTTTTCAAGTTCAGCAGACAGTGTTTCAAGTCTGTATTTATCTTTATTTTTGACACTTATTTTTGAAAAGTATTGTCTGCCCTCTTCCCAGGATGCCGTTTCAAGATAAATCCATCCGAGCCGGTAGAAGGCCTCATCCCTTACATCTCCATCGTGGGCGACCAGGATAAGATTGTTGAGATTGATGATGGCAGGATCGAAGGCATTTAGCTTCATATAGGCGTCACTGATCTTGAAATACGATTTAATGGCATCATCGGTATCCACGTATTCGTCGATTAATTTTTGAAATGAATCGACGGCCGTATTGAAATCCCCGCCGAGGTAATACGACATACCGGTTTGGTACATGGCCCGTTCCACCCGCTTATCCTCCGGAAAGAAATGGATAAACCGCTTGTATTCCATAACGGCCGTCAAATAATCGTGATTGGAAAAAAGGTTCTCTGCATAATTGAACTGTTTGTCCGGCGTTATGATCACAGAAGGATTTTGGTCCGAAGGCGTTTTCGTGTCGGCAAAAGATTTTGAAAAGGGAATAAAAAGAAAAAATAGCGCAACCAGAGCGATGAATCGGGAGCCAGAGCAAATGTGTCGGATGCGCATAATAATTATTGCCGCCAGAAGTCGTTGTTACTCACAGGGTCGTAGTTGCGCTTTTCGCCGTTTATCCAGACCGGGGCCGACAATTTTGTCTCGTCTCTGCCGCACCGCATCAGACGGTCACTGCACATGATCCAGCCGGTAAGGGGACCCTGTTTTTTGATGGCCTCCATACAGTACTGGGAACATGTGGGATACATGGAGCAACGATCACCGTCGACATTTGAAATGTAATCTCCATAAAACTTGAAGGGATAAAGGAGAGGGCTCTCCTGTTTTTCTGCAGCCACATCTAACCCTTTTGGATGGTCAGTCAGATTCATCTCCTGCCGGGCGCAGGCACTGCTCCAACATACGTTTAAAATTGCACAACCAATGATGAAAC
>JAHECI010000126.1 GCA_024641825.1 Desulfobacterales bacterium
GCCATGGAGATTGTTTACGATCTTAAATCGTTGGAACATTATATGCAATATGCGGTCACTGCCTCGGAGGAACATCCGGTGCTTCTGGATCGCTTTTTGGAAGACGCTTTTGAGTTTGACGTGGATGCCATCTCCGACGGTGAGCGGACAGAAATTTGCGGTGTCATGCAGCATATCGAAGAGGCCGGTGTGCACTCAGGGGACAGCATGGCCGTTTTACCGCCTTTTTTGCTGAGCCAGGATCAGTATGAAGACATCAAAGAATATACCTGCCTGCTTGCCGAAGGACTCCATGTAAAGGGCCTGATCAACATTCAGTTTGCGATCATGTACGATACGCTGAATGTCATCGAAGTGAATCCCCGGGCATCGCGAACCATACCTTTCGTGAGCAAAGCATCCGGAATTCCCATCGCCAAAATTGCCGCAGAAGTGATGTCCGGCAAACGATTGGACCAGATCGGCTACACCTTTAAAGATCGATTGCCGTACGTTGCCGTTAAGGAATCGGTGTTTCCCTTCGACCGCTTTGAAAAAGCCGATATTTATCTGCGGCCGGAAATGCGTTCCACCGGAGAGGTCATGGGGATTGCAAAGACTTTTGGGGAGGCGGTGTTTAAAGCCTTTCAGGCCACGGGCATTGCCATTCCAAGGTCGGGCACTATATTTGTCAGCGTGAATGACAACGATAAAGCCCGTATGTTTCCCATTGCCGAAAGCTTGTATAAATTGGGCTATAAATTGGTTGCCACCCGGGGGACGGCAAATTATATCGCCGGACGGGGCATTCCGGTGAAGACGGTATTAAAAGTCAGCGAGGGACGTCCGAATGTCGTCGATTACATCAAAAACCACAACATCGATCTTGTTATTAAAACCCCTTTGGGGCAGCGATCCCGGAAAGATGAATCCCCCATTGGCTGGACGGCCATTAAGTACCGTGTTCCGTTCATTACCACCCTGTCTGCTGCCGAAGCGATTGTGCGGGGTCTAAAAGCCCAAAGCAAAAAACCATTTGAATATCAGTGCCTTCAGGAATACTATAAAACCCACTGATGGGTGGGGGAAACGGGGAATGGTCGAGGGCGCTGCACGCCTTTTCCGGTGTTCGTCGGTCCTTTCATTGGTGGAATCCACGCCTTCGTGGGAATCCGCCTTTGGGCGGCGGTCCGGTCATCCTTACAGGGGCTAGAGATCCAAAACCATTCCCACTTCATCACAATGGAAATATTTCGGGCAGCGACTGCATTCGCCCCATACCTTGGGCGGAAGTTCCGATCTGTCTTGTCGCCTGAATCCAAGGGTTTTGAAGAAATTTTCGGTCAATGTGAACGTGTACAAACGGTGTATGCCCAGTTGTTTGGCCTCTTCTTTCATGGTTTCCATCAACCTGCTTCCCAGCCCCAGGTGCTGGTAGTTCGGATGAATCGCCAGCGCCCTGATCTCGGCAATGTCTTCCCAAAGCACATGCAGGCTTCCGCAGGCCACAATAAGATTCAATACTTCTCGGGTTTCCGTTATGCTGTAAACCGGAACGTTGTTGTCACAGGCGATGACAAAATCCCTGATATTTTCATACATGTACTGGGGCCCTCGAGGAAGCATTAAATTCATTGCCGCAAAGGCGTTAACCAATTCGAGGATTTCTTCGACATCCCTAACTTGAGCTTTCTGGATGACAATTTCCCGCTCGTCTTTGTCGTTTAAAAGAACTTTCAGAAAATTTTCCTTGGTTTTTTTATCTTCGGATTTTGGAGTCGGCGGCGGTTCAATATATTCCATTGCCAATTACCTTTAGGCCATTAAAGAGTTCTGTTTGTCTGAAATCTTGCACTCCCATAGATGCAGAATCCTAACGTTAATTCCAATCGCTTTCAAAATCAGTGCGTTACTTTTTCCATATAAAATATAAACAGCGACTGACCATGGGTCAATGCTTAAAATGAATTGGGTGGATATCATTTGTTGTGAACTAGCTTAAAATGAATTGAAAGCTCCTGTCAATTGGTTTCCCTCCGATTCAACAGGGGCCGCGGCGGGCGACGCTTGACCATCATACCGTGAGTACGTGTTCAGGGGGTGCGCTCCCCCGCTTCACTCTGGTGTCTACGTGTCTGGTCATTTCAATGACTTAGCAGCGGGGGCATCCCTGCCCCCTCCGCGTTCTCCCGCAAAAAGCATGCGGGAGCCGCGGTTTCCCCCACAGCTAAGTCATTGAAATAACGAAGCCACTCCGCCAATATCGTTACACGGGAAAGCGCACCCCCTGAACACCTGCCACCGCGAAGGTTGATGCAATAAACCTCAGATCCCGGACCGGTTCACCCTAGAATAATTTCTTAATGTCACCAATAGAATCGAAAATATAATCCGGTTGAACATCACCGGCCAGATCGTTTTCCTTAAATTCACCTGTTTTTACCAAAACCGATGGTATCCCGGCATTTTTTGCGCCCCGGATATCACTGGAAACCCGATCGCCCACCATTAAAACTGAATTCCTTTCCACATCCATTGTTTTGAGGGCCATTTCAAAAATGAGCTTGTTGGGTTTTCCGATATACGTTGCTTTAACATTTGCGGCATCCTCGAGCATTTTTCCATAGGCACCCACGGTAAGTTCCACCGTTCCCATGCTGTTATCAACGATTTGCGATATCATTACGATGAATTTCGACCCCCTTTGCAGGAGTTTTAGGGCCGTGTTCATGTTCTGGAAGTTGAACCCATCGCGATAATCCCCCAGGACAATATACTCTGGATCCTCAACATCATGACAGAAGTGTTTGAATTCTTCCAATCCGGTTCTTTTTAGCATTATCCAGCAGGATCGAGGGCTTAATGTCTCAAGGTATTTCGCCGTGGCGTATGCGGCGGTAATCACCTCGGTTTCACGAACCTGAAAACCCATCTGATTCAGCTGTTGGGAACAATATTTTCGGCTTTTCAAGGTGCTGTTGGTCAATATCCTGATGACGATCCCTTTTTGCCGTAAAAAATTAATGAGCTCCACGGCATCCGGATACACCCGGCCCTGAAATTCAAGAACGCCGTTGATGTCAAATATTATGCCTTTGTAGTTTTGTTTCATAGGGTTGAACTCCTGTTACGGCTGCGGCCGTTTTCAATTTTCTTCCGTATCGGCCAATTTTTTCATCAAAAAGTCTTCCGGCAAGGAATCTTGATAAACGGAAACGAACTTTGATTGACATGCCTCAGATTACTTTTTAGTATGAAAAAATTACTCGAACCTTTCTTTACGGATCTATTTTGACCCAAACATCGTGGCAGACAAAAATGCCAGATGCGCGGGGAGGGGTCAAGAAAGATTTTAATTGTTGGAAAACCCATGGTGACGGTTTTGTAAAAAGTCTTTTGTGAGCGACATCGAGCAAAATCAGATTTTTTACGAGTTCATCAATGGTGGGTTGAAAAAAAATCTTTTGGCTCAACCGGCGGTTGGCACATAATTCCGGAAAAAATGCATGAAAAATCGAATCATAAGTCTTCTGGAAGATCTGGTTAAGATAAATTCAGTCAATGCGACGCTATCCGGCGGGCCTGGAGAAAAGGAAATCTCCGGATTCGTTGCGGGGTATCTCGCTAACCTCGGGTTAAATCCGAAAATCCAACCGATAGATTCCCATACGACCAATGTTGTCGCCATAATACCGGGAATCAATTCCGACGATTCACTTTTATTGAACGGTCATCTCGACACCGTCGGTGTGGAGGGTATGGATGCGCCTTTCGACTTAAGACAGGCGGGTGACAAGCTTTACGGACGCGGCACGTACGATATGAAGGGGAGTATTGCCATTATGTTGTTGCTTGCGGATTATTTTACCCGCCGCCCGCCGCCCATATCCATTCTGTTCACGTTTGTGGCCGACGAGGAAGATAGAAGTGCCGGAATGGAATATTTGGTTAAACGATGGCTTCCGGAGTTTTTTCCCCTCCCTTTCGGCGGCATATTTCTGGAGCCCACCGAACTGGACATTGGCGTGAGTCATAAAGGCGTATCCTGGTATGAAATAGAAGTGTTCGGCAAAGCGGCCCACGGAAGTCGACCTTCCGAAGGTATTGATGCGATTCTGCCGTTACGATCCGCTCTGGCGGAACTGAACGACATCCAACTCGAGCTGCTCAACAGCGAGTCAGATCCTTTGCTGGGGCATGCAACCCTTCACGCAAGTATTATTGCGGGGGGAACCGCTTTGAGTGTGATCCCCAGGAAATCACGACTTCAATGGGAGAGACGGACCCTTCCAGGAGAATCTCGAACCCGGGTCGATTCGGAACTGGAGCGGGTTATTCAGTCGGTGAAACGTTTTCCGGGTGATCATCATGTGAAGGGGCGAGAAATTTTTGTAAGACCGCCCTATGAAGTTTCAAAGGCGGCAAAAATATTAACGCGTCTTAAAGACGCTTCCCCGGACTCAAAACTTGCGGGACTCTCTTTCTGGTCAGACTCCGCCCTCTGCGGTCGGGCGGGGATCCCTTCTGTTTTGTTCGGCCCCATAGGACATGGCGCACATGCAGTGGATGAATGGGTAAGTTTAAAAAGCCTGATCCGTGTCTACGAAATTTTGAAAAAACTTATCGTGTCTTTTGAAGTTCCTATGCGCTAACCGGATTGTCGATGATTTTTTAGAACATCCGCCAGACGACCGACAGCGGTTTCTAATTCCGGTGTGTCATAAAAGGAAAAGCACACGCGGATATAATTCTTGAGACGTTGATGGCTTGAAAATCTTATCCCCGGTTGAAACCCGACATTATGCTGACGGGCTTCGGGTTGAAGTGCTTCGGCATCTATCTGTTCGGGCAGACGCAGCCAGATGAAAAAACCGCCCCGCGGCTCGCTGAAAGCGACAAAACTTCCAAGATGCCGTCGTAAAGCGGCGCTTAAAAAGTCCTTCCGTTGACCATACACCGTTTTCAGCTTGACCAGATGGTCGCGTTGCAGCCCCAGCTCCAGGGCACTTTGGACCAGTTTGGAAGTAAAGGGGCTCAATCCGCCGCCGCTTTGGAGCAAGCCGCTTCTGACCAGCCGTTGGAGCAACGCTTGATTCGCCTGAATCCAGCCCAGTCGTAGGCCGGGGGCAAGGATTTTGGAAAATGAACCCATTGAAAGGATCGTCCCCGTATCAATGTAGTTGGCCAGCGGTTGGGGAGGGGGAGAATCATAGGGCAGCAAATGATACACCTCGTCGGCAACAATCAATAAATTATGCGCTTGGCTCAGCTGAACCAGCTGTTCCCGGCGGACAGCGGAAAGGGTGATACTGGACGGGTTGTGAAACGTCGGGATGCAATAAAGGAATGCCGGATGGTGTTGTGTCAGACCTTCTTCCAATGCCTCGACCATCAAGCCGTTTTCGTCCATGGGCAGACCGACGATGTTCAGTCCATGGTCTCTAAAGATGTCAAGGGCCAAAAAATAGCTCGGTTCTTCCACAAAAATGGTATCACCGGGCTTGGTGAAAAGGGTGCAGATCAGATCGAGTCCCTGGGAGGCTCCGGCGGTGACAAAGAGATCGTCGGGATCAACGGGTTTGTGATAGTGTTCGGTCAGAAACCGGGACAGGGCGAGTCGAAAATACCCGTCCCCCGATTCCGCACCGTATGCCAGAAGGGATCCGTCGTCATGGCCCAGGCGATGTGCGGCGGCATTTTTCATCAAAGCCAGGGGCAGCAGTGACGGATCGGGCTGACCGATGCCGAGATGAATCATCCCCGGCGGAATGTCGAGTTGGGTGGTTTGGATGGTCTGCAAGGTCATATCCCGTTTTAATGGTTCACATTTTTAAAAGAATTAAGTTTTTGATGAAGTCGTAAAAAGTATGATTTTGCTCGCTCCCCAAGGAATTTTGAGATTCAAGACTCGCCTGCGACGTCTTTTCTCTTTTGACCTGTAGCATCCGAGAATTCCCCAGGCAAGGCTTTATTTTTGCCCGTTGGTCCTGGCGGCACTCAAAGAGTTCAGTGCCCTTTCCCAAACTAGCGCATAAAAAGCATTTTGAACTTGACAGACCAGCGGTTTTTTGCCATATGTCCAATACAAAACTCGGAAAGTCATACACTATGGTTTTAGATTCATCCAACATCCGCACCCGTATCCGCCGCCGACGTCGCCGTATCCGACCGTCGTCCGGGTGTTTTATGCGTTGAATCTGACCCTGTAACATAAAATTCAGTGAAAAAACAAAAAACCCCGGCAAAAGCCGGGGTTTTTTTGTTTTTTGAAAGGAGATTAAACATGTCAAAAGATAGGGTCAACAAAGTCGTCCTCGCTTACAGTGGGGGGCTGGACACGTCGATCATCGTTCCTTGGCTTAAAAACAATTACCATGACTGTGAAGTGATCTGTTTTACGGCAGACCTGGGCCAGGAAGAGGAACTGGATGGGCTTGAAGAAAAGGCCCTGGCCTCAGGCGCCAGCAAACTGGTTGTGCGGGACCTGCGTGAACAATTTCTCAAAGAGTATGTCTTCCCCACCCTCCAGGCCGGCGCGGTCTATGAACGTGAATATCTATTGGGGACCTCTATTGCTCGACCGCTCATGGGAAAAACGCTGGTTGAAATTGCCGAGGCCGAAGGTGCGGATGCAGTGTCCCACGGCTGCACCGGCAAGGGCAACGATCAGGTTCGTTTTGAACTCACGGTGATGGCCCTCAACCCGAAGCTTAAAGTCATCGCGCCGTGGCGCGAGTGGGATATTCGCAGTCGTGAGGACGCTATAAAGTACGCCGCCAAATACAACATTCCACTGTCCACGACGGAAAAGGATATTTACAGCCGGGATCGGAACATTTTTCATCTGTCCCATGAAGGCGGACTCCTGGAAAATCCCTGGAATGAACCGGAAAAGGGGATGTACAGATTGACCGTCTGTCCGGAAGATGCACCGGACACGGCCGCTTATATCGATATCGACTTCGAAAAGGGAAACCCGGTCGCCTTGAACGGAGAAACGCTGACGGCGGTGGAACTGTTCACCCGTTTGAACAAAATCGCCGGGGCTCACGGTGTGGGGCGGGTGGATATGGTGGAAAACAGACTGGTGGGGATGAAAAGCCGCGGCGTATATGAAACCCCCGCCGGAACGATTGTGCTGCGGGCCCATCAAGCCCTCGAAAGCATCTGTCTCGACAAAAACACCATGCACTATAAGGATTTCGTAGCGGTCAAATATGCTGAATTGGTCTACAACGGCATGTGGTTCATGCGGCTCCGGGAGGCACTGGACGCCTTTGTCAAAATCACCCAGGAGAGAGTCTCGGGCACCGTTCGCCTGAAGCTGTACAAGGGAAATGTCATCATTGCGGGACGAAAAAGTCCCTATAGTCTGTACCGTGAAGATTATGCATCATTCGGGGAAGAAGATGTGTACAATCAACAGGATGCCCAAGGATTCATTCAACTGTTCGGTCTGCCCATGAAGGTCGAGGCCCTGTCGGCCATCGATGGCGGGGGTGAAAGCCGTTACCTCAAACCGGACTATAGCAAGTTCAAGCGCGACTAGTTGCGGGCTTTATCTTTGTCCCTGGCCTCTCCAGTCCGCCTCGACCCGACGCTGTTTGAAACGGCGGACAGGTCTGAATGTACGTGTTCAGGGGGTGCGCTCCTCCGCTTCGCTCCGGTGTCTACGTGTCTGGTCATTTCAATGACTTAGCAGCGGGGGCATTCCTGCCCCCTCCGCGTTCTCCCGCAAAAAGCATACGGGAGCCGCGGTCTCCCCCACAGCTAAGTCATTGAAATAACGAAGCCACTCCGCCAACCCGCCTGCCATGCGAGGCACGAGCGGGCAGGTATCGTTAATCGGTGAAGCGCACCCCCTGAACACGTGCGGCGGGATGACCTCAGATTGTGATCAGCGGTGAATATTTTAAGTCAGATTTTAAAGCCTTTGGCAACGGGCAACCATTGGGGACTTGCAGAACACTCGGCTCGGAATGCCCATGGATGAGAACCGGTCGTTTGTCGGTTTTTTCTTCCCTGATTTAAAATTAGAGGGGCGACACTTGAGGTGGCCATTTCGACTTGACACCCCATCAGATTTTTGCCATAAACCAAGGTTACAAAGCAGAGCCCTGCTTTTGCCATGCAGCGAATGTGTTGCTCAAAAAGGGAGAGCAGATACATAACTTAATTCCAACCTATTCCTCGAGGTGAATAAAATGAATGGATCGGTAGAGCAAACTCGTCAAACATACCATGGGTGGGACGAGTTCTATAATAAAGGGATCGATGAAAAATTAGATTTTTTCAAGGTAAACGGC
>JAHECI010000127.1 GCA_024641825.1 Desulfobacterales bacterium
GCCCTCCAATAACCTGCAGTTATGAAAAGCGGCGAAGTCCCGTACTTGCCGTACAACGGTTGCTTGATGAAGGGACACAGGGGGACAGTAATGGTCGACCACGAAAACGGTCTTATCCCGCAAAATGGTCGATGTCCCCATGTCCTCGAGGGTTTTTGCGAATATGGGGATCTGAATCTCATCGATGCATATGAGGTCAACCTCGCAAGTTACGATCTGGCCGGGTGTAACCGCAGTTCTGCCGGCCGAACGCGACAAGATATTTTCAGCGATATTCATTGATCTTGTCCATATCCTTTGGCAGTGTGTTTTCCCATTTTACAGCCCCCATCCAGAGGCCCCCGTTGATGTCCATGTTTTTGTTGAAGCTTCTTGAAGCCCGGTAGACGGAATTTCCGCTGCGCGCCAGAAAGGGGCGGATAATGTTCTGACTTGGGGCGGTGCTTCCCTGCAACCATAAGGAATTTTATCGATAAAATAGCCGATTCGTTATATGCAGCTTATATGTAATATTGCCGGAAAAAATCTTTTTTGTTTGCGGGAAGATCGCCGGGACCGCCCTCGTACACGACTTTTCCGTCTCTGAGTATATATAAATAATCAGCCATGGATACGGCCCCCACGGCATTTTGCTCAACCCAAAGGATTGTAATCCCTTCGTCTCTTATGGTTTTGATTATTTCGGAAATATTTTTGACAACCAGTGGCGCCAGCCCTGTTGTGGGCTCATCGAGAAGGATGAATTCAGGGTCGGACATAAGGGCCCTTCCGATGGCCAGCATTTGCTGCTCGCCACCGCTTAGGGATCCCGCATTTTGGCGTTTTCTCTTTTTAAGTATCGGAAAATATTCATAGACTCTATCGAATGCCTCGGACAGAGATTTCGAATTTTTCTGTAATATACCCCCCAAAAATAAGTTGTCATACACCGAAAGATCGGGAAACAAATCCCGGTTCTGGGACACTTGAACGAGTCCCATACGGACAATTTTATCCGCACGCAAGTGGTTAATTGTCTGATTGTTGTAGGTAATGATTCCTTTCGCTGCTGGAAGGAAGCCGCTTATAGTGCTCAAAACCGTCGTTTTCCCGGTTCCGTTTGCACCCAGTAAGGTAACAATCTGCCCTCTTTCGACTTTCAAACTAAGGCCTTTAATGGCCGGTACTTTGCCGTAAAAAACGTGTAAATTTTCAATCGAAAGCATGATCTAATCTCTCCCCAAATATGCTTCGATGACCTTTGAATCTTGTTGTATTTCCACCGGTGTTCCTTCCCCGATCTTATTGCCGAAATTAAGAACTGTTAGGTAATCACATACCCCCATAATGAAATCCATGGCGTGATCCGTTAAAATTATACAGGTCTTTTGATCTTCTGAAACGCTTCTTAAAAGACCGATAAGATGTTCCCTTTCAGCCTCGCTTAAACCGGCTCCCGGCTCATCCAATAGCAGCAGGCTCGGTGAACTCATCAGGGCCCTTGCAATTTCCACCAAACGCTGTTGACCGTATGAAAGGTCTCCTGCCCGGTGATGTATCAAATTTTCCAAATTGACCGCTTTAAGTGAATCTATGGCCTTTGATTTTATCTCGTTTTCTTCTTTTATGGCCTTTTTGAGTTTCAAGGCAATTCCGAGAAAACTGGTTTCAGAAAGTCGGTGGTATCCGGTCATCACGTTTTCAAGAACGCTCATTTCCGTAAAAACGGCGCTGGACTGAAACGTTCTGACAACGCCTTTTCGGGCAATCCGATTGGGTGCGGTACCGACAATATCTTCGTCTTGGTATAATATTTCACCTTCGGAAGGTTTAACAAAACCGGTTATCGCGTTGAAAAATGTTGTCTTGCCGGCACCGTTCGGCCCGATCACCCCCCGAATTCCCGGCTCGCTGATTTTAAAATCAAGGTCTTGAATGGCGGTTATTCCACCAAAATGGACGCTCAAATTCTTGACATCCAAAATGGGAGGCGGCATTCTTTTTTCATCGGGTGTTTGGGGCGTATAATTTTTCATGGGAAACTCCTGGTACATATCTTATTATGAATCCGTAAACCCCTTCAGGTGCAAACAGAACCACCAGAACGATGATCATACCATAGATAAATTCCTGATAATCAAGTATAAATCTCATAAACTCCGGTAGTATGATAATAACGATCGCGCCGATAACCGAGCCGGTGATACTCCCGATGCCGCCGAGCACAACCATGATAAAATGCTTGATCAATTCATGCATTCCAAAGGCATCCGGCGTAATTCTTCGGAGGGCCAAACTGAAGAGACCTCCGGCAGTACCGACGATGAAACCGCTCAAAGCAAAAGCCAACAGTACGGTACGCTTGCTATTGATGGACAACGCTTCAGCACCCGCATCGCTTTCTTTAACAGCAACAAACTCACGTCCCAACTTCGACTGAATCAATGTTTTGGTGAAAGAAAAAAGGAGTGCAAAAACAACGAGAACGATATAATAAACCTGCTTGTCCGTTGAAAGAACCCATCCGAAAAGTTCGGGGTATGGAATGTCAAAGCCGCTGGGGCCGAAGGTGAAGTCACCGCCGTGAATATAAACAAATCTCATCAGAGACGTAAACGCCACTGTTACGATGGCCAGATAGTATTTGTGAAGGCGCAAAGCGGGAAACCCGATCAACAGCCCAATTAGCGCCGTAATCACACCCGATAGGGGAAGAGAGAGATAGAAGGGCATATTAAACTTCACCATGGAAAGCCCGGTAACATAAGCCCCAATCCCTAAGAAGGACGCATTGGCGAAAGAAAACCGACCGGTATAACCCAGGGTGATATTGAATCCAAGGGTCACTAAAATATAGACCAGAATCATATTCACGATATACTGGGTATAGTTGTTGGTCACCGCCGGGATAAACAGCATCAAGATAAACACCAACAAAAATTTATTTGCTTTAAGCTCTTTCATTTCATTTTCACTCCGACAATCCCTGTCGGCTTCACCAACAAAATCACAATGATGATGGTAAATGCCGATATTTCTCTCAATGCGGTAGAGATATAAAAGGCGGTAACGTTCTCGATGACTCCTATCAACAATCCTCCGATTAACGCCCCGGGAATGCTGCCAAATCCACCCAACGTCATGGCAGCGAATGCCTTTAGTAGAAGTTCAGCGCCCATCTCCGGCATTATGGACGTAAGCGGGCCGACGAGTATCCCGGCCAGTGCTGCAATTGCCGCACTGACAGCCCACATCACCATCTGGAAATTTGTTATGTTAATGCCGATGAGCGACGCGCCCCGCAGAGATTGTGAGCCTGCTTGCATGATCTTTCCGGCCTTTGTGGACATTAAGATCCATGTAAATAATGCGCTAAAAATCGCCACCGCCACTAAGATGGCGATCTCTTGGTTGGCGATCACAACATTTCCGATCTGAATCGCTCCATAGCCAAAAAGCGGCGGGAGAAATCTTATTTCAGATCCCCACAGTATTCTGGCTCCGCCTTGAAAGACATACACCAGTGCAACCGTCACCAGTACCTGATTCAAATGGGGTGCCTCCAGAAGCCTTTGGAAAGCCCCTTTGAAAACGAGGATCCCCAGCAACGAAATTGCGAGGATGGCCATGACGATGGCAAGAAAGTAGTTTACATGTAATGAATTGACCAGCGTAAAAGCCACAAAAGGACCCAACATGAAAAGTTCGCCCTGGGAAAAATTCAATATGGTTGTGGCTCTGTAAAGAACCACCATCCCGACGGCAAATAAGCTATAAATGCTGCCAAGTACAATACCGCTTAACAATATTTGATAAATCATGACGAATCTTAAATTTTAAAGTATGAAGAGATATTTCAAACGCCAGCTTCACAGTAGGATATTGACACGCATTGGGCCCTTGCTGCTGTGGACCCCTTCTTGTTTTTCGATGTCTTCAAATGCTACGACAACACCTCAAATCTTACTCAGATTGCGGGCGGAGCAGGTATTTTTCCGCTTCAAGTCCGACAAAGGAAATGTAAGCGTTTACCACAAGCGGTAAACGCTTACCGCCTTCTTTAACCGCTCAGTTCCGATGATTGCCCCGCCCGCAATTCTTTTCAAAGGTACGACCCAAGGGTCCTATCCCGGGATCTATTTCTTGAGTTTAAGATAATCCTCCCAGCTGTATACAATCTTTAACTTCTGGTCGGACATAACCGAAAAGGCCATCTCATCAATACCGACGTGATCTTCTGGAGAAAAATTAATCGGGGTTGCCATGGGATAATCGAGTGGCGCCCATTGATTTAAATTGGAAGTCTTTTCCAAAGCATCCACAAAATTTTCCCGGGTAAGGTCAGGGCCTGCTTTTTTAAGGGCTTCTACGATCGCGATGGTTCCGCCGATGCCCAATCCGGCAAACATGTCGAATTTATCATTGGGATAGTATTGATGAAGCAGTTTCTGCCATTCCATCATTTTCGGATTGTCGAAAGAATGCTTATACCAGTATGGCGTAAAAAACTGTGTCATGGCTTGGGGGATTCCCACTCTGACAGACTGCTCATCGACGGCCACAGCCGGATTTCCTACGATGGGCACTTTAAGCCCCAGCTTGAATGCATCCCGGATAATCGTCGATGTCGACACAACGTAAGTCACCGCAATGATGATATCCGGATTGGCCTGTTTCAGCTTGAGGATCTGAGGCGTCGCGTCAGGTACGCCCCTTTCGATGGTGACGTCGACCACCGGAATGATATTGTACTTGGTTTTAAGGTATTCGATGAGAGGCTCATAAAAAGACTTGGCCCATTCATCGGTATGCTTGATGATGCCAACCTTTTTGACGCCAGGTTTGGACATTGCAAAATCGGCCATCGATTTGGAGACACTTACGGAGGTAAACACGCCGGTGAAAATATTCTTCTCCACCGGTGTCGTGATTTTATAATTGGCGGCTCCCAACACAACAAACGGGATCTTCGTCTCCTGGATCTCTTTCTTGGCGGCAAGGGCAACGTTACTGCACACCGCTCCGTGGAGCATGAAGACTTGATCCTGGTAAATAAGCTTCTTCACCGCTGCAACCCCTTTAACCGGTTTGCATCCGTCGTCCACAATGACAGGAACAATCTTTCGTCCGTGAATACCTCCCTCTTCATTGACCTTGTTGAAAATTGCATCGGCCATGTGGGCGGCTTTTCCATAGACGGCGATTTCCCCGGTAAGCGGGGCAAACACGCCGATCTTAATCGAGTCTTTTGTGACACCCGTAACATCCTTTTGAGCAAAAGCCGGTTGAAAGAACAGGCCAAGCACGCATACCGTGGTCAAAATCCAAAGTGGAAGTGCGTTTCTAATTTCCAGTTTTCCAAAAATCTTCTTCTTCATCACAAGACGCTCCTTTTTCTTTAAAGTTATACGGCAATAATCATCCTGTCTCTATTTTGCTGCAATAATCCACAGAATTTTCTCCGGCTTTCCGACCGAAGACCAACCCCTTCAGAACAGAGGTACTCCCCACATAAGACCCATAGTAGAATCCGACAACCTCACCACCGGCATAAAGACCCGGAATCACATAACCATCGAGGTTTAAGACCTCTGCTTTCGGTGTGACTTTAAGCCCGCCAAATGTAAAACACGTGGCGCATATAATCGGTGTGGCAAAAAGATTCGTTTCATCGATATTCAATGCCCAGTTTGACTTTGGAATATCGATTCCTTGGGTACATTTACCATCGAGACGAAATGGATCGAAAGATCCTTCCTGAACAGCGGCGTTATATTCTCTGATGGTTTTTCCCAGTTTTACCGGGTCGATTTCCAATTTGACCGCCAGATCTTCAATCGATTTCCCTTGAATCGGGGACCGATCTGTATGCAGACCTTTCTCGTAATTCGGAATGTCTTTTATTTTCGAATCATGAATAAGGTAGGCGACGCCGCCCGGCTGCTTTAATATCTCCCTGCCCACGTCTTCGTAGATCACATCCGACAAATTTGCACCTTCATCCATAAAACGCTCCCCGTTTTTATTTACGAGAATTCCATAACCGAAAATAAAGACGGTGGCCTCCGGCTTTCCGGATCGGGGGTCAATGGTTTCAGCATGAAATGCATCAAACTGCCCGGCAGGCGCAGCGCCGATATTAATCGCCATCTCGATACCCTCGCCTTTATCATAGAGGCCGCCAGGGGCCACCGGACGGGTAAGATGCGAATTGGGCCCCACATACTTGAACATCATCTCCTGGTTGCCCTGGAATCCTCCGGAGGCGAGAACGACCGCTTTCGCATGGATATCCACACAACCTTTTGAGTGTGACCAAGCCCGCACACCAGTAACATCTCCCTTGTCGTTTAGTATCAGAGACCGGGCTGTCGTTTCATAATGGAACTCCACGCCCGCTTTCTCCGCTGCCTCTGCAATTCCTTCCACCAGCGCTTCTCCACCGCCACTGGGTGCGATCCTTTTGGTTGTTTGGGTTAAAAAAGGCGAGGCTTCCAAAAATTTAATGCCCAATTCCTTTAACCATGCGATGGTATCGGGAACAGCTTCTGAAAACCCAAAGATTAGCTCAGGGTCGATAAATCCGTACGATTTTAAAATGGGGGGCCATTCATCGTAGGGTTGATGGGTGAGTTTCAAAAGTTCAGGGTCAATGGTGCCCATGGAATTTAATGCCAGTCTTTCCTCAAAGTCTTCACTGACTTCTGTTTCGTTGGGCATTCTGAAATACGCCTCTGTGTATCGGGAGTTCCCGCCCCTGTTTTTTTTATCCGATCTTTCGAGCAATACAACTTTTGCGCCCTTTCTGGTAGCGCTCAATGCTGCGGAAAGGCCTGCCACGCCGCAACCCACAACAACGATATCTGTGTTCATGCTATTCTCCTTTCAGTCGTTCACGTCCAAAACCGATGTCACTCCATCCCATAGACCTTATTCACCAAACGATCCCGGCATTTATTCGGACAAAAAGTTGGTGACATTCATTTTCGAAAAACGAATGTGTTCCTCCATCGACGCCTTCGCCAGGTTTACATCTCTTTGTTTTAGGGCTTCGAATATTTTCTTATGTTCTTCTAATGCCTTTTCGGCCCGACCGATTTCCGAGCCTGATTTATGCCGAATCAGCAATAGGTGTATATTGGTATCGTATATCTTTTCTTCGATATACCTGTTTTTTGCGCAGCGGGCGATTTGTCTGTGGAAATCCAAATTCCATGGATATTGTCTGTATTTTTTTCTTTGCATGGCATCAGCGGTGCGATCAAGCAACCTTGAAATTTGATCTACCTCAGCATCTGAAATTCGTTGAGCCGCCAGTTCTGCTGCTTTGATTTCAAGCGCCTCACGGAGTTCATACAATTCTTCCACCTCTTTGGATGTCAGATCCGCTACGAACGCCCCTTTTCGAGGGACAATTTTAACCAATCCTTCTTTGGCCAACCGTTGTATCGCCTCCCGTATTGGGCTCCGACTGACCCCCATCGACGCTGCCAATTCTGCCTCGTTCAATCTCGCACCGGGTTGATATCTTCCTTCCAGAATAGTTTTTTTTAACATTTCACCCGCTTGAACGGTATATGACGGTACGGTTGTTACTTTTTTCATTTTATGTAGCCTCGCTTTTATTTTTGTAAACCGTATACTGTCGACAATCGACTGTCAAGATAATTTTCTGCCCTCCCCCATGGAGACCTCTCCAAAATATAAACTCATGTGGTTTCGGGTCGTTATGGCAGAAAGGTGCGGGAGAAAAACAACACCCGAAGATGCGTTTGGACAACCCTTCGGGTGCGAAACTCGAGATCTCAATAAATCGCCGATGGCTCGGCCGTTGAATTGGAGGCGGAAAACTTACGGTCCGGGGATCTGAGGAATCCTAAAAAAAGGTCGCTAAAAACGCCGGAGGGATATGGGTGGATTTGAAAGAATGCCGAAGGTCTCGATAAAATCATTTGGAGCTGTTCGAAAAGCCCTAAACCGGGGAGTTTATCCCGGTGGATATCGGGGATAGATCACGCCAAAGCCAATAAATTTGTGAAACTCGAAATATCGCCCCAAAACAGCTTAAAATTTTGCGCCGCTGCAATTGACCAGCCAGACTAAAGGAATGTTCAGGCGTTTGGAAAGAGTGTACAATCTCCGGGTCCTACCGGGTTGGGACAATGGGGTCTGCCAGTGAAAATAAAAATGGACGAAATTCCTTTGATTATCTGTTCGCTTTGCGAATTCCGAGCTGATCCAGCGCAATGATCCATTTACAGATATTGGCCGATCCTTCGACCATGGTATAGGTGGGAGTGTC
>JAHECI010000128.1:0-2615 GCA_024641825.1 Desulfobacterales bacterium
ATGTAGAAATCTATTTTTAAAGAAATTTTAAAGTTATGCAATGAACCTATTGATTTTTCAAAGATAGTTTCCTGTTCTTTCTCTACGATCCCTTGCCGCGAGTTCATGCGGTTTAAAAAAAAGATTATTCATGAAGCGACTTTATTAAAAAAACTCCCCGGCCCTTCAATTATTTTTATAGGGTTTCGTTCAATTCGCGAGGTTGCTTAACCCCTACTCCGCATCCGTAAATTTATTTCAAGCCGCTCCAGAGACAGCTTGATCACATCCTTGGCCGTGTCTGTTTTTTTCAGGTAATCATCAAAAAACCCTTTGACCGCATCCGCGTTTCCCATCCCCGCCACAGGGACAATCGCAGCAATAACACGTTCGTACAGCAAGGGATGAAACCGTTCGATTTCTTGGAGGTTTGACACATACCAGTCCCACATGAAATCTATGGCAAACGGATTTGAGGCCAAGGCCACCACCGGGATAAACTTGTTGCGGGCGGGAACTGTCTCAAGAACATATTTCTGGGATCTTTTGATCAGGGTTTCATCTTTGAAACAACCGAGTGCCACCAGGATATTCAGGCGTTCATGTTCGATCTCGGACGCCTTGAAGCGAGCGTCAAACCAATCAAACACCCGGGCATCGCCGGTCAAGGCTCCGACCTGCATCACGCATCTCATTAGATCCGAATGCACCGGAGCACCTTCCAAAAGTTCGGAGAAGCGACGGCGTGCAAATTCATGGATCCGGGTGGAGCCCAAAAGGGCTGCGGCCCAGATGAGTTGTTCCCGCAGAATAGAGATTGTATTTTTTTCCGTTTTGCGGGGTTCACGGCCGATCTTTTCAAGGATCTCTTCGTACCAGGGCAAGCCCCACAAAGAGATTTTTTCTTTGCCATCAACATCCATGACGAGGTAAAGTTCGGTCAGGCTGGAAACGATCCCGGTCAACGGAAGGTATGCGGTCTCTTCCCGATAATGTGAAAGAAATAGAAGATAATCACCCAAGGAGACATCTCCCTGTTTGACCCCTGCGTAGAGATCATTTTGCAGCCCCCACCGGTCTTCGGGGGATAGAATCTGCTCGCTGATTCGCCGGCCGAGTGCTTCAAGGTTTTTCCGGTCTTTGTATCTGACCCGATAGAACCCGGTTTGTCGATCATTTACCTTATATGCAACCGTATCCGAAGGGATATCGATTTCCGTTTGGGCATCGTCCATTAATACGCTTATCCGCCGAGACTCGCCCCCGTCAAAGAAAAGGTTGATGAGAATCGGAATCATCCATTTTTGATCAAAATCATTGGGCAGGTAAGTAAATCTCTTTTGGTCCAGAACCAGGGTATGACCCATCCGTTGGACCTCGACCATCGGAAAGCCGGGTTGTTCGATCCAGCTCTTCATCATCGAACCGATGGGCTGGTTTGAAACGTTTTCAAAAGACTCCCAGAGGTGGCGACTGGCTGCCGAGCCGTATTCGTGGGACCTGAGATAGTCTTGGAGCCCTTTTCTAAAATCGTCTTGGCCGATGTAACCTTCGATCTGTCTCAAAATACTGCCGCCTTTGTTGTAAATAATCGGAGCGGTACTGGTATTGATGACCACGTGTTCGCCGCCGGGTATTTCAATGGCGGTGGTTTCGTGCAACGCGTCCCGGGACAGGGCCGATGCGGTCATGCCATCCAGGAACTGCTCCCACGTATCCCATTCAGGATAATAATGGTCCACCACACCATATCCGAAATAGGTGGCAAAACTTTCATTGAGCCACAGATATTTCCAGTCCGAAGGCGTGACGAGATTCCCGAACCACTGGTGGGCGATCTCGTGGGAGATAATCTCACAGATCCTTTGTTGGGCCGATTTTGAGGTCATCTCCGGATAATACAGGAGCAGATTCTCGCGAAACGTTATGGCGCCCCAATTTTCCATGGCACCGAAGGCAAAATCCGGAACGGCGATCAGATCCAGTTTTGCCAAAGGATAGGAAATCCCATAATATGCCTCGCTGAACTCGAGGGCTTTTTCACCGAATTCGAGCCCAAATGGAGCGTATTTTTTCTTTGACGGCAGTGTGACCACGCCCACGCGAGGATCGTTTTGACTTTGAAGGGATTCGAATTCGCCCACCCCAAAAAAAACCAAATACGTGGACATTTTCGGCGTCCGTTCAAATATCACCCGTTTCTTCCCGTTGTCCAACCCGGTTTCCGATTGGATCGGGCTGTTTGAAATGGCGACTAGATTTTTCTCGACATCCATTTCAATTTCAAACGTCGCCTTTTTAGCCGGGTGATCCATACACGGAAAGGCCCGCCGGGCATCGCTTTCTTGGAACTGGGTCACCGCAATAAACGCCGTTTTTTGGCCACGAATAACCCTGCTGCGGTAAAAGCCGGCCATCTGATCATTGATATGCCCCTGATAGTCTATCCTCACGGTAATTTTGCCGATCATGGCCTCGGGAAGAACAATGCGAAGTTCTTCTTTTGGGGAATCGACGAAAAAAGGACACCCAACGAACGTGTTTTTTTCTAAAACTTTGCAGCTCCAGACGGCGATGTCCAACAGGTTCAAGGGGATCTCTTTGACCGGCTGAAGCGCATCCAATAAAATTTGGGC
>JAHECI010000128.1:2715-8256 GCA_024641825.1 Desulfobacterales bacterium
CCAAAAAAACGATGTGGTGTTTCAATCATCTACAATCAATGCCCTGCTCAAGGGAATTTATGACGGAGATGTAACTTTTGGCGAACTGAAGAGAAACGGTGATTTTGGGTTGGGAACTTTTAATGGCCTCGATGGCGAAATGATCGGACTGGCCGGAACATTCTATCAAATAAAAGCGGATGGTGTGGCATATCCGGTTGAGGATTCCGTGAAGACACCCTTTGCCGTAGTGTCATTTTTTACCCCGGACGACACCCTGGAACTGGATACGGCGGATAGTTATACACAGTTGAAACGGCATATAGATGGTCTGCTGCCGTCACAAAACATATTCTATGCCATCAGGATAGACGGTAATTTCAAATATATCAAGACACGGAGCGTTCCTGGACAGCAGAAACCTTATCCGCCGCTTGTGGAGGTGGTGAAAGAGCAATCGATCTTCGAGTTTCATGATATAGACGGAACGATTGTGGGGTTTCGATCTCCCGACTATGTGCAAGGGATAAATGTCCCGGGGTATCATCTGCACTTTATAACGAAAGATAGAAACGCAGGAGGACATTTGCTGGAATGCCGGATGCAAGAAGTGACGCTCCAAATCGACCACATCAATAATTTTTTTATGGCACTCCCCCATGGCGGAGATTTTTATCGTACAGATTTAGCGCAGGATAAGAAAAAAGATGTAGAAATTGTGGAAAAAGGGACCCTACGTAGAGGTGTCGAAAAATAGACGATTGGCATAGGGACCATAATGTCGATTAACAACCCCGAAATACTATCACATCATGACATGCCAAGCTGTTTTATTCGTCAAAATGATTTCAACAGACATGGCCATAACAAAACCCGGCAAAAAGACGAGCCGGAACCATGTTCCTTGCCAATTTGATAACGCTCTTTGAGGTAAGCGAATGGACGGTTCTTATCGGATGTTTTATTCCCTGGGGCCCAAATGATTTTTGGGGTTGCCTTCCATTCCCCAGGTCACCCTTTTGATCCGTGTAAAGGTGAACGGTGATATATTCGCCTTTTTGGTCAATCCTGCCTTGTGGATCATAAAAGAATATGTGATTTGTCTTGTAGATTTCTTGCTCATTTTATTACACCTAACTAAAATTATATCCCGTCTTGACGGTACTGGAAGAACATAATACCACAATGTAAGATGTCAAGATTTAAAAACCCGAGATATGAGCGTTTTTGGGCTGAATAGACGAATAATCGTTTAACGTTAAATAGGGTCTATTCCACGGCGTGTTGTCATGGAGTAAAAATCCCGCAAAGCGGGGCTGGGGGAGTTTTCATAAAATCGTAACACGATATTATTCTAATGATGATTTTCATATTTAAACGTCTACTTTTTTATTTTGGAAAACTTGGAGCCCTCGATGGTCAGATTATACATCAGGCCTTTTTGGTCGAAGGCAAAAGCGACGATGGGGTCTTTGATGTTGGTGGTATCAATGGAACCGCCGATACCGACCGTTACCAGAGCAACGGAGCCGTCAACACCGGCTTTCCAGCCATTACTCTCTCGGAAACTTTTAAGTGCCCCGTTCTGCATAAAAACCAAGATCAGCGTTTTCTTCTGTGCTCCCAGCTGAAAGCCGAAGGACCCTGCGACGGTGCTGTAGTAATCAACCGTCTTGCCGCCGATTCGCAAGGCCCCTTCTCCATATTCGCCCCCGATTCCAAAACCGGCTTTGTAAACATTGGGGAACACCAGGACGCCTTTGGCGGCGTTTAAATACTCCTTGGCACCCTTGACATCTTTAAGAAAGTTTTTCAGAGTGGCATTGACGCTGACGTTAATCTCTCCGGCTGTGGCAGCGTCGGCGTCGGAAGTTTGAAAAGCGGCAAAGCATAACGTAGCAAGGGCGATGACAGCAACCCGTTTTAAACCCCGTTTATCGGTACCGAACACTCCTATTTTCATTTTTAATCTCCTTTGTCTATCTGGCATTTGAAAAAATCCAACCCCTATATCTCCATGGGGACTGAATGACCATTGGGATTTCATCCATGTCGAAGGGGTCAGATACCTGCACCTGCAAAATCTATGCAGATTTTGTTTTCTTCCGATTTTAAACACTTTTTTCCTTATATTTCGGCTGGTTAATATTCTTGGAAAAGTTGGAGAGAATCCTTATCTGACAATATTTGTCAACCCCTGTGCCATACTTTGACAGGATTTACCCCATACTGAGGTGCTTACCGGAAAAAACAAACGAGATGAGGAAACGGCAGCAGGGTTGAAAGGAGCGTTCTGAAAATCGCCAACAGCAGATAGAAAGCCCTTGGGGGAACTCCCACGAACCCCCAAGGGCTTAATAAAGGGCATTATGGGGGAATTTGTTAAGACCCCCATAATGAAATTTTATTATTATCACACCCGAGAGAAAGGTCAAGGAATTTTATTCAGAATATAAATATCGTTCAAATTTTGATGCCTGCCGACGCCGTGAGTGTTCGAATCGGCGAAAAAGGCACAGCACTCCGGCCTGACAAGAAGGTCAACAAGGCGCGTTTAGAGGCCTTTGCTCGACCGCCAGATTACGGTATCACCGACGAACTTGATTTCGATCTGTTTTTCAGACGATCCCCACATACAGCTACTTGTTTTCAGCATCGTTTCTTCGCAGGTGTTCGGTTCTCCTAAAATCCCCACGACCTTTTCATACTCCACGCCGATTTTTATTTTATCATAATTTTCCTTATTGACCTTGCTGCACCCGGCGAAGGCCAGTATCGAAAATATACATAGGGTCAGCCCGATCCGTTTTATCATTGGTTTGACGCGTTCCATCGTTTCCTTTTTTCTCCTGATTTTTCAATTAATTGGATAAAGACAGAGGGATAGACCTTTTAATTCGCCCGTAAGGTTCCCCCCGAAAAACGGGTGGTGCCCCACTAAAAACCCGATCAATTTTTTAAGGCCAGGTCACTCATATTGAATGTTAAAGGCCAAGCACTGTCTGTCAAACGTCCCTTATTTCCCAAGAGAACCCATTGTAAGTGCACCTTCTATCATATTTTCCGTTTGGTTTCTGACATAAGGATTGACTTCGGCACTCGGCCCAATCACATGTAGAACATCGATACGGTATAACTGAATCCAATCATTGAGCAGAGAAGCCGCCTTGGCGTCGTCCACATGATTAAAGTCAATGCCAAGCATCTGACGACCATATCTCAATGCCGATTTTCTGGCATGATCCAAATCTCCAGTCAAACTTCCGTATGATATGATCAGCGTTCCGGTTGAATCCATTACGTTCTGTTTTATGCATTCGGAATACTTTTCGGTGTCCATTTCTTGAAGTTTGTAATGTTCGGGCAAGGGGCCGGCCTCGGCCATCCGTCCTTTGGGTATCCAGCCGCCATGAGGGATGCGCAGTTTCATTGCAATATCCAGCGCTGCTCTATCTGCTTCAGTCTGTCCGCCTGAAATAATCTTTTTAAGCATAGTCGTTACTCCTATATTCCATCTGTCTTTTTTTTCAGATATGATCGTCTGAATGGGTGTTAGAAGAGAGAGTATCCGCCGCCGGGTGCCTCCAGATCGTATACATACATCTTTCCGTCATCGGTCAAGTTAAGAACCACCATCCCATATGAATAATACAAATATCCATAAAACCTGTCATCCGGCCCTAACATCTCGCTGAGCCAGGGATCATGCTGAGTGTTCGGATAGATCATTTGGGTAATCTCTATCAAGGTCTTTTGATCCCTGACCTTTTCCCAACTATCTCCCACCAGCGTCGTATCGTTATTTTTCGGATCGAACATGACCCCCAAGGGGTTTCTGACGCCATAATATTTTGCAAAAGAACCGGCAAAATAGATATCGTAATCTTCCCAATGGTCGATTAAATCTTGAATGGTCACTTGGCCCGGGCCTTTGGGCAACATTTTGACCGTGCCGTAGTTCTTGAGGGATAGGGAACAACCAAAGGGGGGCAGAAGGATTAAAAACAGAATTAAAAACCTATAGTTATTCATTTCTCTTGTATTCCCTTTGCACGTGTTAAAGATGAGATGTGTTTTATCATGGCTGCTCGAAAATACTTTCGACGGTTGAAAATCATATCGCCGGACGGTTTTGGGTCCTATAGTTTTCTTTCTCCAACCCCAGCCGTTTCATTTTGTTATAAAACGACCGGGTATGGATCCCTGCAATCTTGGCTGCCTGGCCCACCCGCCCCTTTGTTTCCTTCAGAACCATTTCAAGGTACAAACGCTCCGCCTGATCCGCCACTTCCTGGGAAACCTCCGGAAGTGTCTTATTCTTCCAGGATGCCATCACCATTTCATCAGGATTAACCAGCCCCTTTGATAAGTGAGCGGGCTCATGAAAAATATAAGGTAAATCTTTCAGTGAAATTTTTTCAGTCTGGCACAAAAGCATGGCCCGCTCGATCACGTTCATCAGTTCCCTGACATTCCCGGGCCAATCGTACTGGCACAGGGCTTTCATCGCTGCTTCTGTCTCCCCGATGACATCCTTACCGATCTTCTGTTGGTAATGTTCGATGAACGAATGGGTCATGGCGGGAATATCCTCTTTATGCTTCCGCAGGGGTGGAACCGTAAGCATAACCACGCTGAGACGGTAATAAAGATCTTTACGAAAGTTTCCGTTCTCTACGAGATCTTCAAGGTTCTGATTGGTCGCAGCAATAACACGGATATCAAGCCAGATGGGCCGCTCGCTTCCCAGCGGCTGCACTTCATAATCTTGGAGAACCCGCAGCAGTTTGGCTTGGAGGTGAAGGGGCATTTCGCCGATTTCGTCCAAAAAAATGGTGCCGCCATGGGCCATTTCAAAGGCTCCCCGTCGGGATCTGACAGCGCCGCTGAACGCTCCCTGCTCATGTCCGAAAAGCTCGCTTTCCAGAAGCTGTTCGGGTAAGGCTGCCATGTTTACGGCGACAAACGGCCCGGCGGATCGGGGACTTTCGGAATGAATGGCCTTGGCCAGGTGCTCTTTGCCGACGCCGGTTTCTCCCAAGAGCAGCAGCGGAGAATTGCCGGGAATGATTTTCCAGACCTCTTCCATAAAGACCTGCATAGACCTGCTTTCTGAAATAAAATCGTTAATTTTAGGGGATGTGTGACCCCTTGCATTCAATCGATTTTTCTGGATGAACTGGCGTCTGGATTCCACGGTGGATTCGATGGCCTCTATCAAGCTTTTTCTGGATACACCGCTATACAACACCACATCCGCACCGGCGGCCACCAGTTTGGCGTGCTCCTCGGATGAATCACTGTCATGAAGAACAACCGTGGTGGGCGTTTCGGGGAGTTCATTGAGCATGGAAATGCTGTATTCGGTTTTGGGAGGAATGAGGGATTCACTGATGACAATGATATCACCGCAGCTTCGGATCACATTCTGCCATGACGTCTTCACATGGCTACAGCTCTCTATTCGAATGTCGGCCTCTTGGAAACGATCTTCCACGTATTTTTGAAGGCTTTTTTTCTTGATCGCCAAAACCAACCGTATCAGCATGGTGTCGATCCCCC
>JAHECI010000129.1 GCA_024641825.1 Desulfobacterales bacterium
CTTTTCACCTTTTACCTATCACCTTTCACTCGTTGTTCCTTAACCCGTAACCCGCAACCCGATCCCTAATAACCGATAACTTGTTTTTAATCGTTTACCCCCCGCCTCATACGGTATTCTGTATCCACATTTTATTCTACAAAAATCATAATTGACAAAGATGTTTTTTTAATGTATTAGAATCATTACTTATCCGAAAAAACAAATAAATTTTTTGCAAGTTTTGCCGGTTACCCCAGACCGATTTTGTATGCCCTGCAGGGGTGAATGGCTAAAATCAAATATAATATTTTTAAATAGTTACCCGATGGCGACCATCCCTGACGGTTGGCACTCGTACACCACCTGCGGTACCATTTCTACAAAAAATACCAATAAAGGTGAAAAGATGGCGATGTTATTAAAAAAAATGTCGAAAACATTGTTTTTACTTTTGTTTTTAAGCATCTTTTTTTCCCCGGCACCCGCTTTTTCCCAGGAGAAACCCATCGCCAGACTCGCCGGTTTTTCCGGAACGGTTTTGATCAGCAACCTCGGCTCCTGGGAAGTTAAACCTGCAAAAGACCTCCTTCTTTATTCCATGGATAAAGTGGTCACCCGGATCGGAAACGCCACGATTATTTTCAACGATGGTGCAACCGTCGAAATCAAGAGCAATTCCAACCTCCTTATTCAGGAGCGGGAAAAGAAAAAAGGCTTCATCACGGTTATTGAACGGCGCATTCTGTTGTTTTTGGGAAAGCTCAATTTTAGAACCGGCAAATCAAAAGTGGAAACAAGATTCGAGACCACCAAAGCCGTCATCGGAATCAGAGGCACCGCCGGCATCCTGAGCATCGGCGCTGACGGCATGACGTACATTCATTTTACCGAAGGTGGTGCAAAATACATCCTCGGGGATTTTGTTCGGGGCATCGCCAAAGATGTCCGCGTCGAGTTGGCGGATCAGGACCCTGTCCAAAGAGCCACCTTTGTGGCAAAAGCGGCGGTGGACCAAGTCAAAAGAACCGCAAAAAAGGTTGCTGACGGCGAGATGCCTGAAGCCCAGTTAGCCCTGGCAAAAGCAATATCCAAAGAAACCGCCGCTATGGAAGTATTGACTTATGCAGAAGCCATGTTGATCAGCCCCGATGAAAAAACCCTTGAATGGGCCAGACAGCAAATTGCAAAGGCCAAAGAAACCATCCAGCAGGCGAAAGAAGATCAGAAAACGGCCATTAAGAATGGCGCTGATCCAGCATTCAAGGGCTTTACACCGGATAATCCCGGTTTTGACGTACCGACGGATAAAAAAATTCAAAGTTGATGGTTTTGCAAAACGTCCGTTTTGTTCATTCAGTGATCATTTGAGTATAAGATATTTCTCACAAAAGACTTTTTACGAGTTTGTCAAAGTTAACTTATACAAAACCTTTTAAACTAGAGGCCTTTAAAAAATATTCAATTTTGTTTAAGGCCAAGGAAGGCGAAATTTTTATCCACAGGCATACATTAAGTATTCCGAGGATTAAAATTTGAGTCTGTTGATAAATCCCGATCATCGGGGACGCCGGAATTGGACAAAAGGGGACATTTTTCAAAGGTCTCTGTTTAGGGAGTACAGCATGCTATCTTCAGGCAAATTAATATCCGTTTCTTTTTCCCTTTTGGTCTTATGTGCAATTTTTTTTGCTGCTCCGGCCTATTGTGAAGGGGACCCCATCGCCCATCTGACGGATTTTACCGGAACTGTTTTAATTCAGAATCAGCGCTCGTGGGGAGACCCTGTAAAAAACCTTCCCCTTTATTCAATGGATAAAGTGGTCACACGGGTCGGCACCGCTGTCATCACATTTGCCGATGGTGCTGTCGTTGAGATCAAGAACAATACCAACCTGCTCATCCAGGAAATGGAAAAAGAAGAAGGCTTAATGAAAAAAGCCAAGATCGTTCAGCGCCGGATTATCCTGTTTCTTGGAAAAATGTTCTTTAAAACCGGCAAAGGAAACGTTCAGACTCAATTTGAAACCGAAAAATCGGTTATCGGAATCAGAGGTACCGCCGGTGTCTTGAGCATCGGATCGGACGGTCAAATCTACATCGAGTTTACCGAAGGCGGCGCCAAGTTTACCGCTGGAGATCTTATCCTTGGAAAAGTTGCCAAAGACGTCCCCACCCAAGTAATCGATCAAACTTTGATTCAGAAAGCGGCCTTTATGGCCCACGCTGCATGGAAACGGTGTGGAGAAGCCAAAGAAAAAGTGTCCAAAGGAGAAATTTCCCCTGACCAGAGGGACTGGGTGTGTGCGTATGCCGTGGAAATGTCATCCCGGGAAGTTAAGACCTGGTCCGAGGCCCTGGTCCAAAACAATCCTTCCGAGGACGTCGTTGAATGGGCCAAGGAGATCATCGTCCTTGAAGACATCTCCATTGAAAAGTCCATAAAGAGCCAAGAACAAGCCGTCGAAAGAGGGGCCGTGCCGGAACCCATAGATGAGATCACACCGCCTGAGACCCAGGGTGGCGTTGAAGGATATGCAGCGCCTGAAACGGAAGCCGATACCCTTCAAACTGCGGGAGAAACCGGGGGGGATGAGTTTTCCGATCCCCTTCCACAGGATAATATGCCCAACAGCCCGGTGGGCTCAAATTAATAAACCCGTTGTTAAGCAGCCGGATAAAGGAAGAGGCCATATGTGCAGCAATAGAATCCGATTCATAGTGTTGAGCGCAATCGTCGCTGCAATATTTTTTCCAGTGAAAACCTATTCGGCTTCAAAATTTAACATCATACCGAAAATATCCGCGGGATGGGAAATGGACAGTAATTTTTACCGGGCCGAGGAAAGGGAAAGGGAAGTCTACACGTATACCATTCAGCCGGGATTGAAGGTTGATTTTAAGAGCCCAAAGACCTCTTTAATGTTGGATTACACCCTGAAACCCTATTATTATGATGACAGGGATCCTGTGCTTCCCGGAGAAAAACCGTCCGATGACGACGATTATACCGGCCATTCACTTATCGGAGAGGCCAGATATCAGGCCTTTGACCGCCTGCTTCTGGGATTGAATGAATCCTACAACAAAACCCGGGACCCGGCCCAGTCGGATGCACTCAACAACTCCATCGACAGGTCGCTATATCAAATCAACATGTTAACACCCTTTGTGGCATATGAATTCGGCCGAAAATTTTCAGCACGCCTTCGGTATCGCCGCACAGACATAGACTATGCCCCCGAAGAACGGGAAGATTCCAAGGAGAATCGAGGCATATTTGATCTGATCTACAATTTTACGCCCAAAAATTCCCTCGACCTCGAATATCAATACTGGCAGAAAGATTATGATTGGATCAGCCCGGATTACAGTTCCAATCAGGCCATGCTCATCTTTCGGAAAGAACTGAGAATTATTAAAATTGAAGCCGGCATTGGCTACCAAAATAGAAATTTTGACGACCCGGGTATTGACGATTGGGATGCATTCATCTATAAATTCAACATCAGCGGAAAAGGCACCATCGCCAACAGAAGGTCGTATATCGCGTTCAATGTCGATCAGAACTTGAACGACCAGACCTTTGAGGACGATTATTTCCTTGCAACCCGTTTTACCCTGAGCGGGGGGCATGAGTTCTCGAGAAAGCTTTTGGGCGAAATAACCGCATATTATCAGATTTCCGATTACGAAAGATCTTACGGCCTTACCCCGGAGGGAACGACCGATCAACGGAAGGATGACACCTACGAGCTTTCCGGAACCATCAGCTACAAGTTCGCCAGATGGCTGATTTTCTCTGTTACAGCCGGGCATGAGAAACGGGACTCGAATCTGGCAGGCCTCAGTTATGACAACAATTTCTTGATTTCAAGAATCGAGTTCGCTTACGATCGGGCAAAAAACAACCCGGACTGAGTTTCTGTCGGGCTGAACCAGAGAATGTATTCTTACGAACCTATTTGCTTGCGATCAATTCGGGTGCTCGGCGGCCGGAGCACAGCGACATTGGTTCAAACTTAAAGCTGTTTGGTTATATGAAGTATGATTCAATTTCAAAATTTTAGGGTGCTTCTTTTTTTCACCCTGTTTGTCCTGATATCCCCTTTTTCAACTCCTAATCCTCTTCAGGCCCAAGGCACGGCCTACCGCATCGGCCCCCGTGATGTTTTAACCCTTACCATACATGCCGGCGGCGAAAAACAGCAGGTCACCCGTCTGACCGTATCTTCCCAGGGAATGATCAATGTCCCCTTTGTCGGATCCCTCAAGGCGGAAGGGATGACGGTATCGCAGCTGGAAGATCTGGTCTCAAGGCCCCTTGCTGCTGATTTTTTCGTCAACCCTGAAGTCAATATCGTCGTCAGTGAATACCACAGCCTTCAGTACTATATCTCCGGGGCAATCGCCAGCCCGGGGTTGTACGAAATGAAATCCGAGGCCACGTTAATGGAACTCATTGCCAAAGCAGGGGGGGTATCCACACAACACGGTAATATCGCCTATATATTACACCAGTCCATAAACCACGTCACATCCAAAAAAGAGAATGCAAATCTTTTATCGAATAAAGATCCGGTCAAAATCAATCTTAAAAACCTGCTGGACAAAGGGGACATGACCCAGAATATCGTGCTCCAGTCAGGGGATGTGGTGTATATTCCAGCGGAATCATCCCAGAATTTAGCGGAATCAAAAATCTATGTGGAAGGGGAAGTCAACAAACCCGGAGTTTATGAATATCAGGAAGGGCTGACAGCCTTGAACGCCTGTATCATGGCCGGAGGGTTCGGAAAATTTGCCGCTCCCAACCGCACACGGATTATTAGACAGGAAGGCGAAAAGCAGATCATCATTAAAATCGATCTCATCGATGTTAAAAAGGGGAAAATCCCGGACGTTGAAATTAAACCGGGAGACAGGATCCATGTCCCGGAAACATGGTTATAACTTCAATTGAGAAAAAAGGCTCAATTGAAGTTATCGGTTATCTGTTATTCGTTATTTGAAAATAACCAAATTTTAAGTAAAAAAAACCAATAACGAATAACGTCGAATCGAGTTATGACCCGGCTCGAACAAAGGAAATATGCAAGATAATATCCAATCCAAACAACCGAAACACCTTTCAGAATATTACTTTATTCTTACAAAACACAAGTGGGTGGTCATTGCAGCATGTCTGATCGCCGTCAGCATTGCCATATACCATAACGCCATGCTGCAATCCGTGTACCGGACCACGTCGACCATCGTCATTGAAAACGAACGAAGGACATCGCCGATCACCGGGCAGATAATGAACTATGAGAGTTTTTATCTCGGAGAGATAAACTTCAACACCCATTATAAACTGATTACCTCCCGTCCGGTTCTGGAACGGGTTGTCAAAAATCTCAAGATGGACCAGGTGGAAACAAAAGAAGTGTTGCCCAAAAATCCCCCCAAAAAAACATTTCTGGCCAAATTCAAACAGAACATCGGCCTGTTGGGGGGGAAAAAAGACACGCCGGCCATGCCGGCGGATAATATGGGAAACCGTATCGAAGAACTCAGCGGCAAAATCGATATCGAACAGGTGGAAGATACGCGGCTGTTGAAAATCAATGTGACAGATTCTGATCCGGTTCTGGCCAAAAATATCGCCAACACCCTCGCCAGGTCCTATATTAATTTCAACATCGAGAATCGACTTAAAACATCCCAGAATACCCTGAGCTGGATGACCGATCAGCTGTATGAACTCAAGAAAAAACTAGAAGATTCCGAGGGAGAGTTTCTTAAGTATAAACAACAGGAAAAACTCTTTTCTTTCAGCGGGAAACAGGACTTGACCGCTCAAAAGATCGCCGATTTCAATGAATCCTATTTAAAGGCAAGGAACAAACGGCTGGAAATCGATGCAAAATTAAAAGCGCTCAAACCGGACGCTGCATCGGATGGCAGCATCCTCTATGCCCGTTCTGTGATCCTTAACCCTGTGATCGACAACCTCTATTCCCAGCTTCTGGACCAGGAAGTTGAGATTTCTCAACTCAGCAAGATCTATAAATCCAAACATCCCAAATTGATCCAGGCCAAAACCAAACTGGAAAACACCCGAAAAAAACTCCAAGAAGAAGTTTTAAAAGAGGTGGAAAACCTCAAGTTCGAAAAATCGATCCTCCTTTCAAAAGAAAAAGTATTGCAAACGACCGTCGCCGATTTTGAAACCGAGGCCATGGAAACCAACCGCCAGGAGCTTAAATACAAAATCCTTCAACGGAATGTGGAGACCAACCAGAAACTCTATGATATCCTGCTGGCCAAAGTGAAAGAGTCCAACGTCACCGACAACATCGATGTATCCAATATCCGGATCGTTGAAGAGGCGGTGGTTCCCCAATGGCCGGTTTCGCAAAATAAGACCCGCAATCTCATTCTGGGCATTATCCTGGGCCTAATGGGCGGCATCGGACTGGTATTTTTCATCGATTATCTCGACCGCTCTCTGCGCACCGAAGAAGATGTTCACCGACACATCGGCCTGCCGGTTCTTGGGGTCATTCCCGAAGCCGAAAACAAAACGGTCAATGGCAAAGGCAAAAAGCGATCCGGCAAACACGGCTTTGAGCCGTGGCCTGGATTTTTTCTGAACAATCTGTCTGCCAATTCACGTTTTGCCGAGGCGTATCGAACGCTGAGGGCAAATATCGACTTTTCTTTTCTGGAAAAAGAGTTTCGCTCGCTGCTGGTCACCAGTGCCGGCGCCGTGGAAGGCAAAACCCTCACCGTTGCGAATCTGGCCTACACCATCAATAAAAGGGGCAAATCGGTTTTGATGATCGATGCGGACCTGAGAAAACCGATGCTCAGCCGCTTGGCTGTTTCCGATGAATCCCGCGGACTGACCGGCTTGTTGTCAGAGGTCTTAAATGAACCTGTCCAGAGCAGCGGTCGGATCGGCGAAACATTTGGAATCAGCGATCTTTTCAGGCTGTTATCCTTTCAAAAAAAGACAGGACGCCTGTATCTGTCCGACGGAATTGAAGAAATTGAACTTTTTTTCCGCCAGGGTGAACCGATTGATCTCAACTGGCTGAAAAGGCCCCACGAGAAGAAACTGGCCGCCATGCTCATAGCAGGCGGTCATCTCACCGAAGAACACGCCCAAAAGGCTATGGACAAACAAAAGGATACCGGTCAGAAACTGGGGTTTATTCTGATCAATATGGGGCTCCTTTCAGAAAAGGAACTGATCGGCCCGCTGACCATCCATATGATGGAAGGCCTTAGAGCCGCGCTTCAACTCACAAACGGCAAATTTTCCTTCGAGGAACATTCGCCGTCCGATTATGACCGCGCCTCGTTCGATCCCGTCGATATGAATGCCATATACAATCGGGTCATACTTGGAAAAGAAAAGCTCCCGTTTATAGAAAAAAAAGTGGAAGAAGCCGTCCTGGAGACCGGCGTCGACAACCTTTATCTGCTTCCCTGTGGCGACATCCCGCCGGCGCCTTCCGAGCTTTTGGCATCGGCCAGAATGTCGTTTCTCATCGCGCTTCTGAAAAAGAAATTTGACATGCTGATCATCGATTCTTCTCCGGTCATGCCCGCAAGCGATGCCCTTATCCTGTCTTCCTACATGGACGGCGTCCTGTTGATCAGCCGGTCGGGAATGATGAATCGAAAAATGGTCGTAAAGACCGTCGAACAATTGCGCAGCGCACAGGCCAATGTCGCAGGAATCGTTCTGAATCGGGTGGACGTCAAAAAAGAAGGATACTATAAATATTACCACAAGTACTACTCAAAGTATTATGGCGATCAGTCCTAATTTTCTGAATCTACCATGAACCAGGAACCCTGAACCCTATGCACTATGCACTTTGCTTTTAACCCGTAACCCGTAACTCGCAACCCGAAACGCTTTGCCCTATGCCTTTAACCTTTAACGTTTCACTCGTTGTTCCTGATAACCGATAACCAGTAACTGATAACTTTTTTTTCGCCCTATGCCCTATGCTTTCAACCTTTACCCCGTTAAATTTTTCGCAGAAAAGGAGCGCGGCGAATTTAACCGGGGCGTAACTCGTAACCCGTAACCCGTAACGCTTTGCCCTATGCTTTTAACCCGCACCTCGCAACCCGCAACCCGTAACCCTTTACGCTATGCAACCTGCGGGTTCGTTCTTGTCCTGTCCATAGCGACGTTTTACACCCTCTCCCTCCGGCTTATTTCCCAGATCTGTTATTCCAAAGCCACAA
>JAHECI010000130.1 GCA_024641825.1 Desulfobacterales bacterium
AAAGGCTTTCAGGATTTGGATGTCCCTCCATTATATTTTTTGATGAACCGGCACTGGCCGGATTCGGATCTTCTGCAATGATAAGCATCTCCCGCAAAGAAGTGGAAACATGTTTTGAAGAGGTCATTGACGCTGTACACGACGAGAACGGCATGGCTGGAATCCATGTTTGTGCCAATGCCGACTGGTCCCTGCTACTGGAATCCAATGCCGACATCATCAGCTTTGACGCATACGCTTTTTTCGACAAGTTGATGCTGTATCCGGATCTTCTCAAGGATTTTATCGAACGCGGGGGAATATTGGCCTGGGGGATCGTTCCCACTTTAAACAGCGAAGACATTGAAAAAGAAACCCCGGAATCACTGGTGGCCAAGTGGGAAGATCAAGTCAGGGAGATAGCGGCCCTCGGCATAGAAAAATCCACCATACTGGCCCAGACGTTAATAACGCCGAGCTGTGGAACGGGTTCTTTGAGCATCGACCTTACAACGAAGGTGTTGACGTTAACCCGACAGGTCTCTGATGTAATCAGGTCAACTCAATTTAAATCATAGAAAAATAATAAAACTGAGGTACGCTGAGCCGTTTCGGAAGAGTTTTTCAGGTCTATGAAGGGATAAAAAATGTGGGCTGTTTGCCCGCATTCTGAAACAGATATCCGGCATCCGGTAATTACATATCCGATTTGTAAAACTGTTCCGGCTCCGTCATCGAATCCGGCTTCTTGGTGTATTCGGTGGGGACGGTCCCTTCCTTAAAGCATTCAAAAATGGTTTTTTTAGACTCGGGAATCGGCAAAAAACCTGTTTCAGCATCAATATTAGAAAAAACAACCCCCTCGGGAACTTGAAAAACCCTGACGGGTTTGCCTGCCAGGATCTTCTGCATGAAGCCGAGCCATATGGGACTCGCCGCTCTGGAGCCGGTTTCGCCCTTCCCAAGAGAGGTCTCATCATCAAACCCCACCCACGTGCCCGTTGTATATCCCGGCGAGTACCCCGCAAACCAGGCATCATGAAGATTGTTTGTGGTGCCGGTTTTCCCGGCCACCGGCCTTTTTAACGCCAAAACCCTTCGGCCGGTACCATGTTTGACCACACCTTCGAGCAGGCTGGTCATGATATAGGCGGTACTCTCTTCGATGACCTTTTCCCTGACAAGTTCGGCTTCTTCGATGACATTTCCATCCCTGTCCAAAATCTTTGTGATAAAGACAGGAGTTACAAGATAGCCAAGGTTATTAAAAACCGAATAGGCCCGAACAAGCTCGAGCAAAGAGACTCCCGAAGAGCCTAACGCGATTGAAAGATCTCTGTTCAGGTTTGACGTAATTCCGAGTTTTCGAGCATAATCAATCGCATAATCGATGCCGATATCTTTTAATATTTTGATGGTGACAACATTTCGTGATTTTGCAAGGGCATCCCGAAAAAGTGTCGGCCCGTAAAATTTTTCCTTGTAGTTCTTGGGCTTCCAGGTAAAGTCATGATCTATGTCCTGATACACAATCGGGGAATCGATGATGGTCGTTGCAGGGGTGTATCCCTTATCAAGGGCCGATGCATAAATGATGGGCTTAAACGCCGACCCCGGCTGACGCCGGGACTGAACCGCGCGATTAAACTGGCTCTCTCTGAAATCCCGCCCCCCGATCATGACCTTTACAAACCCGGTTTCCGACTCAATGCAAAGCAGGGCGGCTTGAACCTTTGGCGTCTGTTCCAGGGCCAGCCACCATCGGTCGGTATTGAAAATTTTTTGTTTAACCCGAACCTGTATCACATCCCCGACCCTTAGAACTTCTCCGGGATGTTTCACTCTGGCTTCATAATAGGCAATCTCAGAGTCCGGCTTTCTTGCCCAACGCATATCCTCGATTCTAATTACACCCAGGGCCTTGCCCATACGAACAATGACCGTATCGTTCTTGTCATTGACTTCAATAACAACACCGTCTAGGATCCGGCCGTCTTCGATGGGGGCCATATCAAGTTTATCCTGAAGCGCCTTTGAAAAGGATTCTATCCCTTCCGGCGGAAGATGCTCCGTGGGCCCCCGATACCCCTGACGCTTATCGAGTTCGGACAACCCCTTTTCGATTTCTTCCCGCGCAATCTTTTGCATCTCAACATTTACCGCGGCATAAATCTTGAGACCGCCTTCGTACAGAGCGTCATTACCGTATGTATTGGCGATATACCGTCTTATGTGCTCCGTATAGACGGGGACCTCTTCGATATACAGATTTCTTCGGGGTTTAATATCCAGCACTCTATTGATGGCTTCGGTGGCCTGGAGGTTGGTAATATAGTCTTCTCCAACCATTCGGTTTAAAACGTAGATCTGGCGCTGCTTTGCTCTTTCAGGATACCTGAACGGTGAATATCTGCTCGGAGCCTGGGGCAGACCTGCCAGGATCGCACATTCAGCCAGGTTCAATTCTTGGGCAGATTTTCCGAAATAGTTCTCCGATGCGGCCTCAACCCCATATGCCCCGTGTCCCAGGTAAATCTGATTCAAATACAAGAATAAGATTTCTTCCTTGGTAAATTTTTTATCAATTCGATAGGCTAGGATGGCTTCCTTTATCTTACGAACATAGCTTTTTTGGGGAGTCAAAAAAAAGGACTTGGCAACCTGCTGGGTAATTGTGCTCCCGCCTTGAACGATAGCCCCTGCCTCGATATTCTTGAAAAATGCTCTGATAATACTTAAAATATCTATCCCTTTGTGATTGTAAAATCTTGAATCTTCAGCAGCGATAAATGCATTTTTCAGCATGGGAGACATTTGGGAAAGGGAGATTACGATTCTGCGTTCTTTAAAAAACTCAGCGATCTTTCGATTGTCGTCCGAAAAGACCGTTGTAATGACAGGGGGACGGTAATCCTTTAGGGAGGATATTTTAGGAAGATTTTTACTTAAATAGAAATAAACGCCGCCAAGTCCGATGGCACCGGATATTCCGGTAAAAACAAATGCCAGCAAAAACCACCGGGCGATCTTTGCACCCATCCCCCTTCGGCCCTTTTTAGCGCGTTTTTTGAGTACTTGAGATGTTCTTTTGTTTTTTGCCATATCTATCAAACTCTAAAAAGTAAATGTTACAAACCACCGTTATGCGTCATACGCAAAAAGTCTAAATATCAAATATGATACTGTTAAGCAAGATGCTCTGTAAACAAAAAAATAAATTGACATTATCCGCTATAATAGATAGTTTTTATGGTTTTAAGTACTTAATAGCAATCTGAACGAAAGAGATACCACAATGATCGAACTAAACTTCAAGAAAATGGGCGGATTGATACCTGCTGTTGTTCAAGATTATAAAACCGGAGAGGTATTGATGCTGGCGTTTATGAATCAAGCGGCCTGGGAAGCCACACTCGCCACCGGAAAAGCCACATATTACAGCCGTACCCGGCAAGAGCTTTGGATAAAAGGAAAAACATCCGGCAATATGCAAATAATCAAAGAAATAAGAATCGACTGTGACGATGATACCGTGGTGTTGAAAGTCGATCAGGTGGGCGGTGCGGCCTGCCACACCGGCCATAAAAGCTGTTTTTATAAAAAGGTTGAGGATGGATCCGTCCGGATTGTTGGAAAACCGATATTTAATCCCGAGGAGGTATATAAATAAATGAAACGGCCCTTAAAATTGGGAATTCCAAAGGGAAGCCTGCAAAACGCGACCATAGACCTGTTCAGGCGATCTGGATGGAAGATCAATGTCAACGGAAGAAGTTATTTCCCCGAAATCAACGATGATACCATCGAGTGTGCGCTGTGCAGGGCCCAGGAAATGTCCTGGCATGTTGAAAACGGTACCCTCGATGCCGGACTGACCGGTAAGGACTGGATCGCTGAAAACAAATCCGATGTCCATTTGATCGCCGACCTTATCTATTCAAAGGTGAGTGCAAGACCTGCAAGATGGGTACTGGCGGTGACACACGATTCTCCCATTAAAAAACTCGAGGACCTTCAGGGTAAAAAAATCTCCACCGAACTTGTGGAATTTACCAAAAACTATTTTTCCGAACGTAAGATAGATGTAAACGTTGAATTTTCCTGGGGAGCCACGGAAGCAAAAGTCGTTTCCGGCCTTGCCGATGCCATCGTGGAAGTCACTGAGACTGAAAGTACCATTAAGGCTCACGGACTCAAAATTATCCATGAATTGATGCAGACCAATACCCAGTTCATCGCCAATCATGACGTCTGGAAGAATCCCGAGAAAAGAGAAAAGCTGGAACAGATCGCCCTATTGTTGAAGGGGGCTCTTGCAGCGGAGAAACTGGTGGGCCTTAAAATGAATACTCCGGATAAATACCTCAAAACGATCGTTTCTCTGCTTCCAAGCCTGAATGCACCCACCGTCGCCCCCCTTTACGACTCGAATTGGTTTTCCGTGGAAACGGTGGTGGGATCCAGTGTTGTAAGGGACCTTATCCCAAAGCTTTTGAAGCATGGCGCCGAAGGCATTATAGAATATCCGTTGAACAAAGTCGTGTAAGGTAAAAAAAATGACATCAAATCGAACCAAAGAAATGACATCTTTCATTGCTATGGACGTTCTGGAGAGAGCCCATGAAATGGAACGCCAAGGTGTTCATGTGGTCCACCTGGAAGTGGGCGAGCCCGATTTTGACGCCCCCAGATGCATCAAGGATGCCGCCTGCAAAGCACTCGAAAACGGCCATACCCATTATACCCACAGTCTGGGCATGATCGAACTCAGAGAAGCCATCAGTGAGCATTATTCAAAGACATATGGCGTATCGGTGGACCCTGGCCAGATCGTGATATCGTCCGGTACGTCTCCGGCAATGTTTGTTATGTTCTCCGCGCTCCTGGAAGAAGGAGACCAGGTCATTGTCTCTGACCCCCATTATGCCTGCTATCCCAATTTTATAAGATTCGTCCAGGGCCATCCGGTATTCGTAACGGTTTATGAGGAAGACGGCTTTCAATACAGACCCGAGGCCATTGAAAAAAAGATAACTCCCAAAACAAAGGGAATATTTATCAACTCCCCGTCCAACCCCACCGGAAACCTCCTTTCCAAGGAGCGCATGGCGGCCATTGCCGAGTTGACGTTAAAACCGGATTCACCGTATATTATCTCGGATGAAATCTATCATGGCCTGGTTTATGAGGGGAAAGAACACTCTATTTTGGAATTTACGAAAAGGGCATTTGTATTCAACGGTTTCTCAAAACTATATGCCATGACCGGTTTAAGACTTGGATACATGATCGCTCCGAAAAATTTTATACGACCCATCCAAAAGATTCAGCAAAACTTCTTCATTTCCGCCAATGCGATGGTTCAGGTGGCAGGAATCGCCGCCCTTAAGGAAGCCGGAGAAGATATCTCACGCATGAAGCGAATATACAATGAGCGAAGAAAATACATGATCCGTCGCCTAAAAGATATGGGACTCGGAATTACCGTGGAACCGACAGGGGCTTTTTATGTATTCGCAAATGCAAAACACATCTCCGGCGATTCGTATAAACTCGCCTTTGATATTCTCGAAAAAGCCCACGTCGGGGTGACGCCGGGCATCGATTTTGGTAAAAACGGCGAGGGCTACCTTCGATTTTCATATGCCACTTCGATGGAAAATATAACCGAGGGATTGAACCGACTGGAGAACTACCTAAAACATTATGATCATAAAATCGGCTGATTTTGTTAAAAGCGCTGTTAAACCATCCCACTATCCCCCTGCGATCTTACCGGAAATCGCGTTTACGGGACGATCCAATGTGGGAAAATCTTCTCTGATCAACACCCTCGTAAACCGTAAACGTTTGGTAAAAACCAGCTCAACACCCGGTCGCACCCAACTCATCAATTTTTTTAACATAAACAATGCGTTCTCGTTTGTTGACCTTCCGGGATTCGGATACGCCAAAGTTCCGGAATCCATAAAAAAAACCTGGGGACCCATGGTTGAGACGTACCTGTTAAACCGAGAGACATTAAAAGGCGTCGTGCTCATCATGGACATTCGTCGCATGCCCGGACCCCATGAGCTCGATTTTATTGAATGGCTTCGTTACCACACGATTCCCACCATTCTCATCCTGACAAAGGCGGATAAGCTCTCCAAGTCAAAACAGATGAACCAGCATATTGCCATCACAAAAATCCTGGGAACCCATCGCGACGACCTGATCCTGTTCTCAGCCAAAACCCGCATGGGAAAAGATGCGACCTGGGCAGCTATTGAACAGTTGCTCGATCATTGACCGATTCAACAAGAAACTATCTTAAAAATCATATAATATCTTTTGTATCATAGGGATTACATGTCAGATATACAGGAAAATTTACCGGAATTTAAATCCGGATTCGTGGCCATTGTGGGTGCACCGAATGTGGGGAAATCGACCCTTTTAAATCAGATTCTTGGCGAAAAGATTTCAATTACTTCCAAAAAACCACAAACCACACGGAACCGGATACTGGGTGTCGTTCATCGGCCCGGATCTCAACTTATTTTTTTAGATACACCGGGGGTCCATAAGGCCAACCGCCCGTTGAACATCCGAATTGTAGAGACGGCCCTTTCAGCACTGGAAAATGTAGATATTGTCCTTGTCCTGATCGATGTGTCCAATCCGGATACTGAATCAGAAGCTTTTATGGTAAAGAAACTACAAGAAATAAAACGGCCGGTTGTCCTGGTCCTTAACAAAATAGATATCATAAAAAAGCCTGCGCTCCTGGCCATTATGGACCGTTGGACAAAATTTCACCCATTTAAGGCCATCATACCGATTTCCGCAATACTTGGGGATCAGGTGGAGGAACTCATTAAGGCCATCGAGGCGTTACTGCCAACAGGACCTGCCTATTTCCCCGAAGAAACCCTCACCGATTTGCCGGAACGTTTTATCGCCGCTGAAATGATTCGTGAAAAGGTTTTTCGCTTAACCGGACAGGAAATACCGTATTCCACAGCGGTCACTGTGGAGTCATTTTCCGAAAAGAAAAAAGGATCCCTGGTAAAAATTGATGCAACTATTCATGTTGAACGCAGTTCACAAAAAGGTATGGTTATCGGAAAAAATGGGAGCCAGCTGAAAATGATCGGCACAGAGGCCAGAAAAGAGATTGAACGGATGCTGGGCACAAAGGTCTTTTTAAAACTTTTTGTCCGGGTCCATAAAAACTGGAGTAAAGACACAAAAGCCCTTAGAAGATTTGGTTACTGATGATTCTGTCCTATCACCCCTGCTTTGAAGGTGAGAAAAACTTACTCTGCGCCGGGCGGGAGCCTGGAGCCGATGACCTTGATGCAATCAGGTCCGCCGATGCCGTTATCCTGCCCCAAGGATGCTATCAATCCCTCTACGAAATGGCACGCCAAAACTGCAAACATGTTTTTCCAAATTTTGATGCACGGTTTAAGTATAAGGGAAAGATCGGACAGATTCAGCTTTTTCGAGAAAAAAATGTGCCCCACCCAAAAACTGAAACCCATATAAATATCGACACATTTTCCTTAAAATACGGTGAAATACCCCCAAAACCCCCTTTCATTTTTCCCTTTGTATTCAAATTCGACTGGGGCGGAGAGGGAGATCATGTCTTTTTGATAAAATCGCCTGAAGATTTTATGAGGATCCTACAAACTGCCAAGAAACTTGAAAACAGCAGCCAAAAGGGATTTATCCTTCAGGAATACATTCCTTCAGAAAACCGATCGCTGAGAGTTGTTATTATCGGACAGACCATGGTTTCCTACTGGCGGATTCAGCATGAAATAGAAAGTTTTACATCAAACATTGCCAAAGGGGCGGTTGTCGATTTTGACACCGACCCGGAGCTGCAGAAAGAAGCCGTCAAAGCCGTAAAAGATTTTTGCCTCCGGACGGGAATCGATCTGGCCGGTTTTGATATCCTTTTTTCATCCGGTCCTGGGGTTAACACACCTCTTTTTTTGGAAATAAACTACTTTTTTGGAAGACGCGGCCTTGGAGGATCAGAAAAATTTTATGGGATATTAAACAGAGAAATCGTAAAATGGACAGACCGCATTGGGCTCTCGAAAAAAATACCCGTAAATAAAAAGACCTAACATGGAGCCATTTGCATATAATCTGGAAGAGAAAGACATCAAAAGGGAGCGCCGCAAGGCCAGAGAACTCCGGAACTCCCAGTGGTGGAAACG
>JAHECI010000131.1 GCA_024641825.1 Desulfobacterales bacterium
ATGTGAAGTCTCGGGTGTTGTCCGAACATGAGGTTGGGTTCAGGGAGCAAGTGGACATTTTTAGAAGATTCTCGACGAAAAATTGAAGATCGATCAAACGGAATTGAACTTCAAACAGAACAGTAAAATCCTGGTCCATAGGGCCCGGCTTTGGTTTCACCCCATAGGGGTGTGATTAACATCTCATTGCACATGGTTGGAATACTGGAATATTGGGTCGAAAATCGGATCGTTGCCCAATTTGGGGATATCAAAATGCCCAGGTATCTTATGCGGTGGGTGGCAGTCCGTAACCCATCATTCCATTATTGCCGTCGAATAATTTACTGGCATAGCCCAATATCTATGACCTGGCCCTGAGGACCAGGTTTTTCAAGATTAAATAAATATTAAATTTACGAGGTGCCGCCATACAACGTTTTTATTTTTTCCCGGTCCGGCGAACCGTCTTCGAGGGTCGGCATATCGGCGACAAACTCCACGTATTGGGGCTTTTTATAACTGGCGATACGCCCGCCGACAAACTGTATAAGATCTTGGGGTTCCATTCTTTCATCACCTTTTAACCGGCAGACGGCTTTGATTCCCTCTTTCCATTTGGGATCGGGAACCCCGAAGACCACCACTTTGTCAACGGCGGGATGCTGAAGAATCACTTTTTCGACTTCTGCAGGATAGACGTTTTCTCCCCCCGGCTTTATAAGTTCCTTCTCTGCCTTACGGCCCGAATACCAGAGAAAGCCCTCTTCATCAAAGCGGCCCAAATCTCCGGTGTGGTGCCACCCTTCTCGGAACGTGTAGGCGGTATCTTCCGGAAGATTCCAGTATCCCTTAAAGACCAAAGGTCCCTTCATGGTGATTTCACCCACCTGTCCGTTTGGAACCGGACGATCATACGCATCCACAAGCCTCACATTTCCAAGGGATATCGTTTTCCCGGCCGCTCCCGGCCTGTCGTTGTACCGCCCCATGGTGGCCAAGCCGGTGGTCTCTGTTTGTCCGTAGATGGTATAAAACGTGCCGCCGGTGAGGCGTTGATATTTCTCGATGGTCTCCGGGGCATCCAGCCCCATCACCGCCCTGAGGCTTTTGATATCTTTACCGGTCTTTTCGTGCGCATCGAGGATGGAAGCGAGGATGGGCGAAAAATCGAAAAAGATGGAAACCTTTTTATCTTCGATGAGCTCAACCGCCTTTTCAGCATCAAATTTACTCATGTTCACGTTCAGAGCGCCGGCTTGAAAGCTTTTTAGGGCCATAAAAAGACTGCCCACATGGAACATGGGCAGAAGATTTAAATGAACGTCTTCGGGGGTCAGATGAAAGCAATGGTTCAAAAGGAGACCGGCACACATGAGATTGCCGTGGCTCAGCAAGGCACCCCTGGGATTTCCCGCCACTGCGGCGGTATGAATCAGAACCAGACCGTCATCGCCGGAAACATCCACTGTTTCAAAGTCCCCCGGATGGTTCATTAAAGAATCAAAGGCGATAAAGTCTCCGCTTTTGGGTTGGAGATTATAGTATTTTTTTATCGTAGGCAGACGGTCTTTCAACCCCTGGGTCATTGCCTGGAACTCAGCATCGACAAACAACGCTTCGGGCGCACAATCGTTCAGGTTAAAATGGATTTCATCGGCCGAGAGTCGCCAGTTAATGGGCAAAACGATGGCCCCCAACGCAGCCGCGGCTCCATAAAGGAGAAAGTATTCACGACTGTTTTTCCCCAGAACCCCGATACGATCGCCTTTTTTAATATGGGATCTTTGCAGGCCGCAGGCCAGGCGATCGACCCTCTCTTTGTACTCAACGAATGTCATGGTCCGGTGGTCGTCACCGTCGAACCATGCATCGCTGTCACCAAAACATAGGGCGTTTCTATCGATAAGATCATAAAACGTAAAATCGTATAGTCCCATCAAAGACCTCGGAAATTTTCGCTGTTGAACGAAAACGGGTTACGCACGCCAGCTGGTATGTGACCGGCGTGCGTAACCTTTGCATGATTAAGGGAATGTGGCCTTGAAAGTGACCACCTGGGTCAGGCTGTCTGCTTTGAAAAGCGCAGAACCTGCTTTTACATGAACCGGAACCGTATATTCCGGAATTCCGGTCCACCATTTTTCAAGTTGATCCCAAGCATTGGTTCCTTTGTCTTTCAACTGAAAGCCGCCGGTGACCAGAAGGCTCAACAAGGACTGTCTCACATCAAAGTGAGCATGTACCCGGACTTGGTTGGTCTTGCCCGCCGGGATCCACATGGTATCGGTGGAAGCCACCGTATTGAGATCGAACTCTTCAAAGGCGACGGTGAACTTTAAATTCTCCATTTTTACAGCATATTCATTGGGATTTTCAATGTTAAAGATAAACGCAAGGTCAAGGGGTGCGCCCACGTTATCCGGTTTCCCTTTGGTGGGTTCGACTTTATTTGAAAAATACCAGTATCCAAAAGCATGGGCGACTTCCATCGAGTCGAGGGTAACCACCGGCGCTTTAAAATTCTGCGATGTGGGTGTTACCATCATTCCTGCGCAACCCGACAGCATGGCAGCGACGACGACAACACTCAGACATGTAAGTATAAATGATCTTTTATGCATTTTATTCCTCCCTTATTTTATATAAAGGGTTAGGTGAGCCATCGTTTTCTTCGTTTGTAGTGTTTTACATCCCGAAAACTTTTTCGGCCCCCAACATCGGTCAGCCCCAGATAGAAATCTTTGATATCTGGATTCTCTCGGAGTTTTTCGGCAGTGTCGTCCATGACGATGCGCCCGTTCTCCATCACATAGGCATACGGGGCAACACTAAGGGCAAGTTTGGCATTCTGTTCCACCAGAAGAATCGATATCTCCTCTTCTTGGTTGAGTTTTTGTATAATATTGAAAATTTCATGGATAAGAAGCGGGGCCAGACCCATGGAGGGTTCATCCAAGAGGATCAGTTTGGGGCTGGTCATCAGGGCCCTCCCCACCACCGTCATCTGTTGCTCTCCACCGCTGATAAACCCGGCGGTCTCGTGACGTTTTTCCTTAAGACGCGGGAAATAATGGTACACCATGTCGAGTCCGTCCCGAATGGAGCGACCGTATTTTCTCATGTGGGCGCCGACTTTCAGGTTCTGCTCCACGGTGAGGTGCTCAAATACCCGTCGTCCCTCGATGACCTGGACGATGCCCATCTTGGCAATCTTTTCAGCGGCTGTTTTATCGATCCGCTGTCCCATGAATTCAATCGACCCATCGGTGACCTCGCCGTCCTCATGTCGCAAGAGCCCGGAGATGGCCTTTAGGGTCGTACTCTTACCGGCCCCATTGGCGCCCAGAAGGGCCACAATGGCACCTTTGGGGATTTCAATGGAGACACCCTTTATAACCAGAATGACCTCGTGATACTTGACCTCAATATTGTTGATCTTTAATATCATCTCTTTGTTCGACAAAGCCTTAAGACCTCCTTACCATCCGAGCCACTCGTTGGCCCATTTTTCAGGCCAACGACTTTTCAAATCGACTTTTTCAACGATTTGGAATTTGCCGTCTTTGATTTCATAAATCGGCACAGTTCCGGAGACACGATGATCTGTTGCCGTAAAGTTAACCGGTGCTGCACCCAGACCGATGTCATAGTCTTTCATGGTTTCAAAACCGTTTTTCAGAATGTTCTCGCCGCTTAAACCTCCGGCTTTATCCGCACGTTTTAATGCTTCCCATAAGATGAGTACGTCACCCCATCCCTGTACCGTGTGGTTGAGCCGTTTTTCCATAGGAACGCCCGGATTGTATTTTTTGGCATACGCGACCACCTTGTCCATCATCGGCACATCTTCGCCGAAGAATGCACAAACTGCAACGCCCATAACGCCTTCGGAAGCCTTGCCTGCCAATTTGGGCAGATTCTCGTCAAACCCCCAGTTGTTGACGATATGATCGGCGCCCAGTCCTAAAGAATAGGCGTCTCGCACCGTGGCTGCCACGGACATGGTGGTGTTCCCGTGCCAGACGAGATCCGGTTTAAAATCTTTCATGGCCAGAATTTGGCTTTTGGTATCGATGGCAAACAAAGAAACAGACTGATCCGGGCCGATGTCAAAACCGAGAATCTCAGCTTGATCCTTTATGGCCTTGATCGGCGCACTGCAATAAGGAGAAGCAAACATGTAAGAGCAGAGAAATCGCGGTTTTCTTTTTCCGTAATCTTTGTGCTTGGGCCATTTTTTATCAAACCAAGCTGTAATTGCCGCCCTGGCATTGGTTGAATAATCGGTTGCAAAAAAAAGATTGTAAGGGGTCTTTTTAGGATCCGTCAGATGCGCCGAGTAGGAGGCGGACACATACGGTATTTTATCTTTGGTAATGGTCGGCGACAGTGCCTCGGTATCACCGGTCCCCCAACCCAGAATGGCAACGCATTTGAGCCGTTTGAAGAGTTTGTATTTGGTCAGAGCCTCGGGAACACGATAGCCGTAATCGAACTGATACAGCTTGATCTCCTTGCCGTTGACTCCCCCATTGTCATTGACATAATGAATGGCTTCTGCAATGCCCAGGGCATAATCTTTGCCCACATCCGAGGTGGCGCCGGTCATGTCATTGAGCGCACCCACATTAATTTTTGCTGCATCGGCCATCGAAGAAAATCCAACAACCAAGGCCACAGCAAAGATGACTACGAAAATCTTTGAACACATATTTTTCCCAAACATAATTACTTCCCCCATTTTAAGAGAGTAAAATTTCCATCAGATTCCTCACCAATTCACTTCTTCTTTTCACCACCTCCTTTTCTTTTTTCGTCAAATTCCAACGTTTCAAATGGCGACATGTTCAGATAAAATCGCTCAAACAAGGTGCCCATAGGGTCGAACCGTTGAATGTAAGTCCCTCGAGCATCCAACGTACCTTCTCGATTTTAGTATGAAAACGGCCACAGGTTGAAATAGTTTTTCGTTTGCCACCACCGATAGGCCAAACCGTTGGGTTCAAATATCATAAACACACAGATGGCCAAACCAAAAACAGCCTCCTTGATAAACAGGAAGTCAACCAAAAGCTTGGGATAGATATCGGCCAGCGGCATGACGGCCAGCTGCAACATCTCCATAACGACGACCATGAACACGGCCCCGAATATGGTTCCGTGTATGGAACCGACCCCGCCGATGAGGATCACGCCCACCAGCCACAGAGACCAAAACCAGGGAAAGTGCTCGGGGCTTATGGCAGCAAGGTTGCTGATCCAGAATGCCCCCGCAACGCCCCCAATAAACCCTGCCACGTAAAAGGCCAGAAGTTTATACTTGATAACATTTATTCCCATGACCTCCGCAGAAATGTCATTGTCCCTTATGGCAATCCAGGCCCGGCCCACCCTGGACCTGATTAGATTGAGCACACCGATGACACACACAATCACCAAGACAAGCATCATGAAATAGACCTTAAGATCGCTGTCGATAATCCACGGTCCGACCTTGATGGTCCCCGGAGGCAAAGAAAAGGCCTGTCCCCGTCCGCCGATCTGGCTCACATATCCGGTAATAATAAAATCTACGGTGATGAACTGAGCGGCCATGGTGGTTAAAATCAGATAAAATCCTTTGACCCTGGCGCAAGGGAGTCCAAAGAGGACACTCCATGCGCCGGATACAATTGCCGCAATCAGGATGCTGATAGGATAGGCAAGACCCCAATCCATCAATATTTTCGGCCAGGGGAATTCAAGGATAAGCAGGGTGCTGGTATATGCGCCCACCGCAATAAATGCTGCATGACCCAGGGTTACCTGACCGCAGAAGCCGATCAGAAGCTGCACGCCGATGGCACCGAGGATGGTATATCCAACCAAATTTAGGATGCTGAGTGCATAAGAATCGGCCACCAGAGGAACGATGACAAACAGGATGATTAAGAGCAGTATCATTTTGGCTTTGATAAATTTCGTCTGCCACCAGGCATGATCCTGAACATAATTCTGGTGGTAGGTACCGCATGGAAGCCAGGTTGTTGACATAGAAAACTCTCTCCGTTCGTTGGTCATTGGCCCCGTATAGTTGGTCACCGGGGAAGATTAATGACGTTTTTATCCAATAACAAATGTCAAATGACGAATGACCCGTTATACGCGTTCAATCCGCTCCCATCCCCATAATCCATGGGGTTTGAAGAGCAAAAAGATCGCCATGAATGCAAAAGGGGCGACCTCTTTTACACCGCCGGGGAAATATCTATCCAGATATGCCCCACAGAGGTTCTGTAATACGCCGATGGTAATGCCGCCCACAATGGCGCCGGGTACGGAATTTAGCCCCCCCAGCACCACCGCAGGGAGAACCAACAGACCGAGGTACCCCACGGATATGTTGAGCCCGTTGATGTTGCCCAAAAGGGTCCCCCCCACACCGGCCGCCATGAAAGCGATGGCCCAGGCGGCGGCATAGACGAACCTGGCACTCACGCCAAGGGAGAGCGCAGCCATTTCATCGTCGGCGGTGGCCTGCATGGCAAGGCCCCAGCGGGTATATTTAAAAAAGCAGACAAAAATGATTAAAAGAATGATGGCGGCCACAAAACTCCATAGATAAACCTGACCGATAACGATTTTCCCGATGTGAATCGGCTCCATTGAAAATACCGGCGGGGTGAATACACGGGTATCCGTACCCCATATAAATTCCACCGTTCCTTTAAAGAAAAATGAAAGACCCACGGTGACCATAATCACCGTTAGAACCGGTTCGCCGATGAGCTTGTCCAGAAAAATCCTTTCGGTGAGTATCCCCAGAACCAGTCCTATAATCAGGGAACATAAAAGTGCCAGCAAAAAGGGCATGCCCATTGAATAAAAGCTTAGGGAAACATACGCCCCGATGAGCGTCAGTTCGCCCATGGCCAGATTCAGCACACCGGAACATTTATATATCAACACCCATCCAAGGGCGACCAGAGCATAGATTCCGCCAACCATAATGCCCGTGGTAATGGTCATCAAAAAAAGTTCCATCTTATATTCTACCTTTCCATCGACGTTATGGGTTATAATCCATCGGCTGCGGAAAATATTTATCTGTCATCCACCGATACTTCATCACTTATTCTTCTATCTTTCTAATGTGCAGATCGATGTTAATGTGTGCCTCTCTCCCGTCTTCATACTTGACCGTGGTATCGATATGCACATTATCATCGTCAGAATATAGGGCCTCCACAATTTCCTGGTACCTTTTCTCTACAAACGCCCGCCGAAGTTTGCGCGTTCGGGTGAGTTCATCATCATCTGCATCGAATAACTTGTACAAGTTGATGAACTTTTGGACTCTGGCGGTTTCCGGAAGATCCTTGTTGGCCTGACGTATCTGCGCTTCCACCAGGTTGTAGACGTCGGGAATCTGGGACAGTTCCTGATAGCTCGTATAATTGATCTTTTTTTCATCCGCCCATTTGCCCGTCACGGAGTAATCGATACAGATGACTGCGGTGACATATTCCCGCTGGTCTCCGATGACCCATGAATCTCTCACATATGGACTGAATTTCATGCGGGTTTCCAGATACTGGGGAGAGAAAGGTTTTCCGTCCCTGAGGGTAAAGACGTCCTTGGTACGATCAAAGACAACCAGGTGACCGTCATCATCGATAAACCCTTTGTCACCGGAGTACAACCACCCGTCCTTCAGCGTCTCTTTGTCCGCTTCCGGATTTTTATAATATCCCAGAAAAACCGAAGGGCTTCGGGTAAGAATCTCTCCTTCTTCGGTGATCTTTATTTCCGTTTCCGGAATCGGATGGCCCACGGTATCAAATTTTATGTCTCCGCTGCGATGCACCACCGAAATGCCGGCGACTTCGGTCTGGCCGTAAATCTGTTTGAGATTGACCCCAAGAGAATGAAAAAAACGAAAGTGGTCCGGCCCCATGGCCGCTCCGCCGGTATAGGCATTTCGGACACGAGACAGACCGAGATGATCCTTAACTTTATTCTGGACCGTAATCGATGCCAACCACC
>JAHECI010000132.1 GCA_024641825.1 Desulfobacterales bacterium
ACTTACATGCTTCTCTATAGTCTACGGCTGGGAAAGCAGATTCTTATCAACTTGTTTTTATCATAGAGGGAGTCAAAGACACTGTTTCGGGGGGATTCGACCGGTGCATTTATTTTCGATATAAAACATTAAAAAGGAGATTGAAAATGACGACAAGCGACGCAGCAGAAAAAAAGCCCCTCTGGTTTTTAATCGAGAAGAATATCCTTGAGCTCGATTCGCAGGATTTATCAGAGGAAAACTTTGAAGCATCGATTCAACGGATTGCGGGTGAACTTGACAACGCAGGTTATAATGTTTCGCGTCATGGGGGCAATATTCGTGATTTGAGATGGGCAATGGATGAAGCACGCAAGGTAGGAAGGCCCCTTATGGAGGATTTCAACACTGCGATCGCCGCACTTACACTGGAGGACGTGGCTGACCCTTATTTTGCAGTGAATACGCTCATCAACGACCTCGGAAAAACATGGCCAAAACTCAAAAGATCCGAGCGTAGACCAGATGTGATACGGATTGTCGAGAAGACAAAACTTGATTTGTTCATTACCAAGGCAAAAGGCATGCCCGACGATGAAGGTATCCGATTCCTCATTGAGGAAAAAATAGCTCCTGAAGTGATTACTAACGCGTTGGACATTACCGGGGAGAAGTTGAAACAGGTGAAAACCGAGATGGAAAAGGAACATGCAGAGAGGAAAAGAATCGCCAAGCTGCTTGAGGCAGTAGAGGGCAAGTCCAACGAAGAAAAGGTGAAGCACCTTCTTACGAACAACGTCTCCGAAAAATCGATAATCGAGATGGCAAAAGTTGACCAGGACGCGATCAATGATGTCAAACAGGCAATGGAAGCGGAATTAAAGGAAAAACAAAGGTTAGAAGAAGAGGCGGCTGCACGGAAAAAGGAAGAGGCTGCAGGACCTAAATTGGAAGAAATTCCGCCGGATGAGATGCTCGAATACATCGAGTCCATTCGCGAAATCATGGAATTTAGCGATCAGGAGAAAGAAATCAGAGTTATGTGCGATCAGAGTTCCATCCCCACGTGCCTTGTGGACATTGCTGTTTCGGAGCCTGACAGACTGGATGAGCTTGAAAAAGGGGCGGAGGGATAATAGATAGAAGTATGGGGGCCGTTTGTGGAGGGCATGCCAAATCATCTGCAATGACCTGCAGATATTTGCAATAAGATAAAAATATCATCCACCTCGAAATCCTTTGATATGTCTGACATCTTGGCTCTGATTTCATATCTACAATTTTCAAAAGGGCAAATCCTTTATCGAGGATTTGCCCTTTTTTGCATTTTTGTAACAAATACGATATATGTAATCGACCTGAACTGACTTCGGGTTGTTGTTTTGGTAATGTATCTTCAAAATACCTGGATTGCGATGATGTTTGGTTTTCAGGCATTATATGCCATGTTTTGGTTCGATAAAATATCACCTGATTAAACCTAATTTACGTAACCCCAAAATTTCATATTGCGTCAGCACATCCAGCAAATCTTTGATGTCATTAAATTCCAACATCAGATACCTAATCTAAACAAATTGAACCGCAAAAAAATATAGGTTTTTCATATGCAATTCAAAATTCAATCCCATAACCTTCAGAACAAGTATTATTGTACCGCCACGTAGGTCGCCAAGGCGAATGTTCATTGACAATCCAATGACGAGCCATATCTTAAAAGAATATCCTGGCAGTACCGGTGCATCGATATGGCACCCTGCCATTTCCAGAAGACAACGGCCGGAAGGCCGAAGACAAGGAGGTCCATCATGAACCGAAATAATAATGCGATAGTTCGTCATTTCTTCGCCATCATGGTTGTAACATTCACCATTGCGTTGATCGCGTCACCAGCTGCATCAAGTGAGTATGCCGCCCTCGACGGCGTTAAGCAAGTCAAGGCAGTTTTTGATGTGAGCTTGGGGTCACCCAAGATGGCAAACATTGTTTTTTGGGCTGTTAAGAACGTTTACGAGGACGAAAGCGTACGTGCGCTTTCAAAACCACCGCAAGTAGCCGTTGTGTTTCACGGACCTGCAGTCAAACTGATTTCTACCAACCATAAGGATTTCAAGGACTCTGATAAAGGAGCGTTGGATGAGTTTGCCAACATGATCCGCCAAATGAAGAAGGACGGCGTGAAGTTAGAGGTCTGTTTATATGCATTAAAAGTGCTGGGCGTAGATCCCGCCACTATAATACCGGAAGTGGACATAGTGGGCAACGGTTTCATCTCCGTTGTCGGGTATCAGGCACAAGGATACTCAGTGATAACTATTGACTAAAAATGATCGAGGGGCGCCTTTTCGTACGGCGCCCCTTTAGCACCTCGTGTCGTTGTACAGAAATTATTTTACAATTATCTAAATAAGGATTTACTTGACTTGGCAGCCGCCAATAATGATATCTGTAATTCAGGCGACAATTGGATATTCTCAATGAAAATGCAAATATCAGAGGTCTAAAATATTTGGGATATTGTTTTTCAATAAGGGCAAACCAATTTCGCTGGGTTTGCCTTTTTTGCGTTTTTGTAAGAAATAAGATATATTTAATCAGCACAAAATTACTTCAGCTTGTGCTTATGGTATCTGCAATTACACCCATCCTTTATTCCTATCGATTTCCCGCACCAATTAATACCACAATGTAGAAGATAACTGTCTGATTTTTCTTTGAAATATTATTTGAAAAAGTAAAAATAAATCTTGACAAATGTTCGCACATCTGACGATTATAAGAACCTACCGATCGTTTGGTTGGCTCAGTTTAATAGCTATTTAAAATAAAGATAATCATTAAAAAAATATGAAAGAAAAAATTAAACAGTCGGCGATCAAACTTTTCTATAAAAAAGGTTACTTTGCTACCGGCATGAGAACCCTTGCAAATGCCGTAGGAATACAAAAGGCCAGCATTTATCATCACTACCCCAGCAAGGAAGATATTCTGATGGATATTTTTAGAACGACTATGATTGACCTTCAGGATATGCTGCGAACCTGTCTGGATGAAGCCAGCAGCACCATGGAAAAATTTCAGGCAGCTATAAAAGGCCACATCATATTTCATATTGAACGAAAGGAGGAAGTAATTATTGCAGATAGTGAACTGAGAGGACTGACCGCAGATAATTACAAAGAAATCATCCAGATGCGGGATGACTATGAAAAGGAGATTCAACGTCTGCTTAAAGAAGGTGTGGTTGAAGGTATTTTTCCCGAGATGGACATAAATGTTATTTCATACGCTATTCTAACGATGTGTTCAGCGGTTCCCCTCTGGTTCAAAAAATCAGGACGCCTTTCTAAAGAGGAGGTCGCGGATATTTATACCGCAATGATTCTAAAGGGATTGGCAAGGTCTTAACCATTTGAAGTCACCTGAGTGTAAACCTGGAAAGGAAGTGGCTCACAGGTGGAGGAAAAGCTAGATAAACGAAATGATATACGAGTGATGATTTCTAACCCATGTCAAAGAGGAAAAAACATGAAAAAATATCCAATGGTAAAAATGATTGCGTTGTTTGCTGGGATCCTACTCGTGCTAGTTCTGATACTGGGGGCTTGTGGATCGTCAGACGACACCACTTTCGACTCCTGCGAGGCACTCGAGAGCTGGACCGCGTCGGACCTCTGCTCATCGTTCGATCCGCAGGCGCTGACAGACCAGCTCCGCTCGGAAGACGCGGAGTGGTTTGACATCCCGACGTCCATCACCCAGGACGTCGCCCTCACCGAGGACGACAAGGCATTCCTCAAGCTTGCGGTGAAGGCCTACGTCTGGGGCTACGCACCGATGACCATCTACAGGCTGGAGCAGCAGAAGACCAACAACCAGGAGGCTGGGGCGCCCCAGAATCACTTCTACCATCCCACGCACGTGGCCAACTGGCAACTCCCGTCGCCGGTGTCCGCTCCCAACATGGACGTGCTCTACAGCAGCGCTTTCCTCGACCTCTCGCTGGGACCGCTCATCTTCACGATGCCGGCCGTGGAAGGCTACTACGTGGTCCAGCTCGACGACGCGTACGGCAACTCCCAGGCCACACTGGGAAGCCGCACACAGCCGGGCGGAGCGGCCGACTCGTACGTGATCGTCGGGCCGTCGGACCCAGCCTACACCGACCCCAGCAGCTACCTGAGCCAGGGGTTCGACCAACAGCACGTGCTCCCGGTGGACACGGAACACGCCTGGCTCATCGTGCGGATCCCCGTGAACTCGTACGCGGAGCCTGGCTCGCCGCACGACCTCACGGACAGCGACTGCTACCAGGCCAATTTCGCCTTCGACCTGACGCCGCTCCTGAACCCGCAACCGGTCCAGCCCATGGACCCGGCGGTGGCCAAGGAATTCGAGGAGCCGCCCTCCGACGCGATGACCTTCTTCACGTGGCTAGGGATGGCCGTGAAAGCCAGTCCCCTCCCTACGGAGGCGGCTTTCAGCAACGAGGTTCTCCCGCCTTACCTGATGAGTCCCAGCGCCTCTGTGGGCGAGGCGCAGCAGGCGTTGTTCGACTCGTTCTGGCCCCTCGGACTCGACGCCCAGGGCTTCCACCCGGAGCTTCTCGACTGCCGCCAGCGGGCCTTGCTGGAGGCCGGAATGGTCATAGGGGACTGTATCCTCAAGGCAGGACAGAACTTCATCACCATCGGGCCGCCTGACCAGTATTTCTGGCATGTCATGGGCACCTCCAACATAGGAAAGTACCCCAACACGCCGAACGGCTGGTTCGTGCGCTCCGTCGCAGCCTACGAGGGCGGCATCGCCAGCCTGGCGCCGGACGGCACCTACCCCATGACGGGCCACGACGCCCACGGCGCCCGCCTGAGGGGCGGCAGCGCCTACACCATCACCTTCGATGCGGACAGCCTGCCACCCGTGAGGGAGGGCGGCTTCTGGAGCCTGACGGTCTACTCCGACGACAGCGCGAGCGGCGTGCAGACGAACCTTCCCGCGGTCTCGTCCGCAGCCGTCCTCAACACGGCCTACTCGCAGCCCGGCAACCCCGCCGCCGCCACCTTAGTGGTGGACACGACGCACTTCTCCAATTCCCACTACCAAGAGGACGACACCGTCTACTTCGCGGTGTCCGGCGGTGGGATCGACGCGGAGCGCCCGTACTTCGTGATCAACGTGAGCGACGGAATCTTCCAGCTGAGTCTCGGCCCCTGGACTCCCGATCACAGCGGCATGGCGGCGATCACCGTGGATCCGTCCATCGTCGGCCAGGCCCTGATGACGGGGCTCGTCATCCCCGTGCATTCCCTGGGTTCGCAGCAGTTGCCGGACGCCCCGCCGGCACTCCGAGGCACCCAGCTGGCCTTCGAGAAGGACGGCGACGGAAACAGCATCCTGCGCCTCTACCTCCAGAACACGCCGCCAGCACTCCGCAGCAACTGGCTGCCCATCCCGGACAGCAGGCACACGTTCCAGGTTATGTCCCGCCTTTACAACCCCACGCCGGCATACGAGCAGAGCCGTAGTGCCTCCATCCTGTCCAGCACCACGATCCCCCTGACGACGGACGACCCTGAACTGGCGAAGCAGTACCCTCAGGAGCCGGTCGACGATTCGAACCGCTACGGCACCTTCAAACTCAAGCCCATCGTGCCGACCGAGTAGGAGGGTAAGGAATAAGAAGACTCGGTAGAAGACAAAACCAGGAACAACAAAATGATAAATAAGATAATTTAAAAAAGCAGGGTCAGCAATGACCCTGCTTTTTCGTTTATGCGGGTTGTGTTTACTGCTATATGGAATCGGAAAAGCAATATCGAAGGTTGTGATATCATATTCCAAAATTGAACTGTCAAGGTGCATATTGACCAGTTTGCCTAAACCCGCCCAAGAATTGTTTTTAAGACCTGAGATAGCATCCTTTCTGGTGAAGATATCATTCACCTCAAAATCCTGAGATATGTCTGACATGGGAAAACTAAGTTTCTCACAATAGTTTCTGTCCGCAAATTTTCATTGAGATAGATTTCAAGGATAATTACCGGTTGGAAGAAGAATCAACTATGATATTTCAGAAAGTCCTTAACCAGGGGAATAATTCTGTCTGACGCATCTTCGAGAACATAATGGCCTGCATCTGAAAATGTTTTCACGGTTGCATCGGGGAAACGGCGCTGCCACTCCAAACGGTAGTCCGAGTCAAAAACGAAATCATGTTCGCCCCAGCAGAGGAGCATGGGAATGTGACGCAGTTTATACAGGTTGTCATCCACATATCGGACCAGGCGGTAACTCGGGTCCGCTTCTTTCACAGGAATATCCTGAACGAACTTCAAGGTCGCAATTCTATTTTTCCAGCTGTTGTAGGGTGCGATAAGGCCTGATTTTACATCCTTTGGAAGCTTTTTGTGGGGCGCCATAAAAAGGGCGCTGCGGGCAAAAAGATTGAAACCGAGTACGGCCAGGGTTGCTAACGGCTCGATATCTCGGATTACCCGAAGTCTCATGGGAAGTGTTTTGCCTTTGGGAGGGAGAAAGGCCGCGGTATTCATAATGACGAATCGACGAATCCTTTCCGGATACCTCAATGCATAGGCCATGCCGATCATCCCCCCCCAGTCATGGAGCACCAGGGTAATATTTTTTTCGATTCCTAAATGATCGAGAAGGTTTTCCAGATCGTCGACACGGCTTTTGAGCCGGTAATCGTATCCATGGACATCCGGCTTGTCCGACAGACCGCACCCCATATGATCCGGGACAATGGTCCGGAACCGTACGGAAAGGCTTTGGACCAGTTTGCGGTAATAGAACGACCATGTGGGATTCCCGTGAATCATGACCACCGGATCCCCGTGGCCTTCATCGAGAAAATGATAATTCAAACCGTTGATGTCCAGGTAATGGGATTTAAACGGATAAATATGACGAAACGTTGACGTGTCTATCTTTTTATTTTTCTTCATCACCATCTGATCCCCAGCATCAAGCAGTTCAAGCCGCTGCCGATGCCGAAAAAGCCGACCAAATCGTTTTTAACCAGAAACTCCCGTTCGCTGGCAATGGCGGCCGTGATGGGGAGGGATACCGTGCCGATATTCCCCAGGTATTTGAAGGTGGTAAAGTCCTTTTCCTGGGGGATGCCGATGGATTCAAGAATATTTTTCTGATGGGCTGCCCCCACCTGGTGACAGATGACCTTGTCGGGCTTGTCATCGGGCCATGCGAGATTTTTCTTGAACGCTTGGTATGTTTCTATTCCAAGGGTGACACCGTGCTGCAAAACACCCACCGAATCGGTCTCCATGACATGAAGGCCGCTGGCCGGAATTCCGGTATCCGGTCCCCAGCGGCACAGTTCGTGATGAACGGTCGAATTTCTTACGGCCCCGCCCAATAGGCGATGGCCGGTATCGGAAACCGATGCATCGGTCAAAAGTACGGCCACAGCCCCTGAACCGCCGGTGAGCGTTGCAATGGTCTGTTTGAACAGGTTCATATCCTTGGTTTCAAGAAGACGTTCAATGGTAAAATCGACAATCTGTCTTGCAGATTCACAAGACACGATGAGACCGGCTTCAATCTGGCCAAGGGCGATGGCGTTTGCCGCCTGGATCATTCCGTTGAGAACACCGAGACACGCGTTTGAAACATCGTAAATCTGGGTCTTTGGACCCAGTCCGAGGCCGTTGGACACGGCGCATGCCGTTGCCGGTTCTAAATTATCCCGGCAGACACCGCCGTAGATGAGCATGCCGATCTGTTCAGGAGACACAGAAGCGGCATCGATGGCTTTTTGCCCGGCTTTTATGGCCCCTTCGTGCATGGAGTAGCCTGGGTCCCAGAACCTGCGTTCCCGAATCCCGGTCAGTGCCTCCAGCTGTCCTTTTTGAAAATGGAGGGCCTTATACACCGGTTCGAGGCGGGCTTCAATGTCATCGGATGTGACGATGTTGGGCGCCAG
>JAHECI010000133.1 GCA_024641825.1 Desulfobacterales bacterium
TAATTTTTAGAAAGATACGCTGGATCTTTTTGCCGGTACTCTGCTGTGCGTTTTCGGCAATCTCCATGATGGGACTGCTGGGATTGTTCGGCTGGGAAGTCACGGTGATATCGTCTAATTTTATATCCCTACAGATTATCATTACCATGGCCATAACCATCCATTTGATTGTCCGATACCGCGAACTTAGTTCCAAAAACCCTGACGCCGGGCAGGGGGAACTTGTCCTCGATACCGTCCGTTTCATGGGAAAGCCCTGTCTGTATGCCGCGCTGACGACCATTGCCGGGTTCGGTTCACTGCTCCTTGGAAATATTCTGCCGGTAATAACATTTGGATGGATGATGAGCGCCGGCATTTCTCTTTCTCTGGTAATGACCTTCCTCCTGTTCCCTTCTGTTTTGATGCTGATGGAAAGAGAGAGGCCTCCGGCGAGAAAAGATGCACAGTTTTCATTAACGCCGTTTTTGGCCCGATTCACCGAAACCCACAGTTTGATGATACAGGTAACCTGCGGCATTGCCTTTATACTCAGCATGGTTGGAATAACCCGGCTGACAGTTGAAAACAGCTTTATCGACTACTTTAAACATACCACCGAGATATATCAGGGCATGAAAGTCATCGACCAGAACCTGGGCGGCACCACCCCTTTTGACGTCATTATCGATTTTGATAAGGATGAAGCATCTGAACCGGTAGTTCCCTCTGAGACCGGCAAGAAAAATAATAATATATTCAACGAGTTTGATGAATTCGATTCAGCGGCAAATAAAGATAAGTACTGGTTTACTTCCCGTAGGATGGCCCGGATCATGAAGATCAATGATTATCTCGACAGCCTCCCGGAAACCGGTAAAGTCCTGTCTCTCGGCACAATGATGAAGATTGCTGAAAGGCTCAACAACGGCAAGCCTCTTGATAATTTCCAACTGGCCCTTCTCTATAGGGAGATTCCTGAAAAGTTCAAAAAAATGGTGTTAACACCCTATGTATCTGTAAAAAATGATCAGGTCCGTTTTTCAGTCCGTGTTAGAGATTCCGAAAAAACACTAAAGCGTGACCGGTTGTTGAAAAAAATCCGGCAGGATCTGGTGAGCAATTTCGGATTAAAGACAGAGCAGGTCCATTTGTCCGGGATGCTGGTGCTGTATAACAATATGCTGCAGAGCCTTTTCCGATCGCAAATCCTTACTCTGGGAGTTGTTATACTGGCGCTGATGGGCATGTTTATGATTCTGTTTAAATCATTGAAAATCGCGTGTATCGCCATTTTTCCGAACCTGCTTTCCATTGGCGTTGTCCTGGGGGCTATGGGATGGCTGAATATCCCCCTGGACATGATGACCATTACCATCGCTTCCATCAGTGTGGGGATTGCCGTGGACGATACCATTCACTATATCCACAGATTTAAATCCGAGATGGCCATGAATCCTAATTATGTTAGGGCAATGCATCGGTGTCATGGCAGCATCGGCCACGCAATGTACTATACATCGGTGACCATCATCATCGGTTTTTCAATCCTGGTGCTGTCCAATTTTATTCCCAGTATTTATTTCGGCCTCCTCACCGGATTGGCCATGCTTATTGCCTTAATTGCTGCGCTGACCCTGTTGCCCCAGTTATTGATCCTTTTCAAGCCGTTTGGTCCCGAAGCCCACGGGAATTCGGAGGGCATTGGATGACATGAACAAAAAAACGCTCAACAATCTGCTGCTGATTCTCCTGTTTTTCGCTTTTTTATCCACAGGATGTGCTCATAAACCCTTGAAGTCCTTGCCTGAAACATCTGGCGATGCCCCGATCACCCAAGCCCCGGAGACCCTACCCGACAAGGCGGAACAGACACCGTCAAGCCCGGATGTCGAACAGACGTTTAAAGACGACTTGTTTGAGAAGGAGTTTGAAGTGCAAGAGGTGCGGGTGGCCGATCCCCTTTCTTCCTGGAACAAAGGTATGTTTCATTTCAACGACAAACTCTATTTTTGGGTGCTCAAGCCGCTGGCCAGAGGATACACGGCGATTACTCCGGATGTTTTCAGAAGGGGTGTCAAAAATTTTTTTTATAACCTTACGATGCCCGTGCGGCTTGTCAACTGCCTCTTTCAAGGTAAAGGAAATGCCGCCGCGTCTGAATTTTCCAGGTTTGTGGTCAACACCACAGCCGGTGGCCTTGGCTTTGGAAATCCGGCGGATCAGAATCCGGATCTGGTTGTTTCCACAGGTGAGGACCTCGGTCAGACATTTGGCAAGTACGGCATCGGCAATGGATTCTATATTGTGTGGCCGTTCTTAGGCCCCTCCACCCTGCGGGACTCAGTGGGATTGGTGGGGGATTATTTCTTGAATCCCCTCAGTTATGTGGAGTACTCGGAAACGTGGATGGCTTTAAAAGGTTTCGATTTGGTCAATCAGACGTCCTTTCACATCGGTGAATATGAAGCCCTCAAAAATTCGGCGTTAGATCCTTATGTCGCCCTCCGTAATTCCTATCTTCAATACAGAGAAAAAAAGATAAAAGAGTAAAGAATCTGGGGTTTAGAGGATCCGGCTTTGGTGCCACCCCAGAGGAGTGAAGTCTACCGTACATGCCAGTTGGAAGAATGGAATGCTGGAGTATAGGAATGTTGGGTATTAAAAGCGAAAGATATCTTATTTTAATCACAGGGTTCAAAACCCATTACTCCAACACTCCATCATTCCAATATTCGAGTTTAACTGATTAATGGCATAGCCGTTGTTTTTTGACCTGGCTGAGAGGACCAGGTTTTTCAAGATTAAATAAAGGTTGGACGCTTCCAAAGCTTGCTCCGGGGGCCCTGAAAACTCGCTCCGTCCATGTCGGCCCTCGAACGGTTCAAGTCGCTTTCCTTGTCTTCGTTCAGCATCTTCGTCAATAGGGTGCAATGCCGCTTTCAAGGAACCCGTTGATGTCGAAAACCGTTTACCCCAATTAGGCACTTGATTTTTTTTAAAAAGTTGTTATTATTTAACCCTGAACAGGGCTCAAAAAGCTCTGCTGCTGAGAATGTCATTGTAGTTTACCGCACCATTTATTTGAAGCGACCTTGAAGAGAGTAGATTACACTCCAGGGTAAGACGGTATGGAACGCGGCCATTGGGCATTCGATGCATTTTTGAGATGGTTTATAAATAAAAAGGACATCCCATGGATTAAAATGGCGTGCCCTTAGCATTTTGATTGCGAGATCTAATCAATAAATTTAATCGAAAAAATCAAAAAGGCCCTCATCTTCATCGGCGCGCCTCTCGTAAAAATGGAAAGAAACGCCACCGGAACGAGGATTCACCGGCAGCATCTTCGGAGGCGCCAATGAACGAGAGCTGGGATATTTCACATTTCAAGATCCCGCCGGCCGAAGGCAAGACGCGGTTTCACGATTTCGATCTTTCCAACCCGCTGCTTCATGCCATCTTCGATCTCGGCTTCGAGTACTGTACACCGATCCAGGCTGAAATCCTTCCCAGCAGTCTGTCCGGCAAGGATGCCAGCGGCCGGGCTCAAACCGGAACCGGGAAAACAGCTGCATTCCTGATCACCGTCATCACCCGGATGCTGAATGACCCCATCCAGGGCAAACGAAACCCCGGAACGCCCCGGGTTCTGGTTTTAGCCCCCACCCGGGAGTTGGTGCTCCAAATTTCAGAAGAAGCCCGTCAGCTTGCCAAGTACACGGACCTTCAAACCATTTCCGTGTTCGGTGGCATGGATTATGAAAAGCAGAGGAAGCAACTATCCGCCGGTTGGGTGGATATTGTCGTCGCAACGCCCGGGAGGCTACTCGACTTTCAGCGGCGCCGGGACATCACCCTGAAAAAGGTCGAGGTGCTGATCATCGACGAGGCCGACCGGATGCTCGATATGGGTTTTATACCGGATGTGCGAAAGATTATCTACAGCACACCGGCAAAAGACAAGCGTCAGACCCTGCTTTTTAGTGCAACGCTCACCGGTGAAATCACCCGACTCGCCGCCCAGTGGACCCGCAACTCCGTAACCGTAGAAATCGAACCGGAACAGATCGCGGTGGATACGGTGGAACAGGTCGTCTACATCGTGACCACCGTCGACAAATTTGCACTCCTGTTCAACTTCATCCATCGGCAGAATCTAAAACGGGTCCTGATTTTTTGCAACCGGCGCGACGAAGTGAGGCGGCTCGCAACGATGTTGACCCGCTACGGCATCAACTGTTCGACGCTCTCCGGTGATATTCCCCAAAAAAAGCGGATTAGTCGCCTGGAGGCGTTCAAGACCGGAAAAATCCGAATTCTGGTGGCAACGGATGTGGCTGGACGCGGCATCCACATCGAAGGCATGGATCATGTCATTAATTTCACGCTGCCCCGTGATCCGGAAGACTACGTGCACCGGATCGGGCGCACCGGCCGGGCAGGTGCCACCGGTACCTCTGTCAGCTTCGCCGATGAGAAGGAATCCTTCTACATCCCCGCCATTGAGGCCTTCATCGAACAGAAGCTGAGCTGCATTGCGCCCAAGGAAGAATGGCTCACCATGCCCGAGCCGATCCCTGAAAGGAAAAAACCCAGGTCCCGCCGCAAAAGGACATCCGTCCCCACGGGACAAGGAAAATCCCGACCCCGCCCCCGTCCAAAAAAAAGACGCCCCCGCCCCTCAGGGACGCCCGATCACGAAAAGACGGGTTCTACCAAACCCTCATGATCCGGCCTGGTCCCCGATGGTTTCCAAAACAGATTTCCCTTGGATATCCAGCATTTCAGAATGTTGATTGTATGGAATATAACGGGTTGATTATTTCTTTTTGTGGAATCGTTAAAATTCTACAGGAGACATTCGGGCTATTTAATTTTGTACATTGGATTCTGGATCTGTTCGCTTTTGCAGTGTGGGCAGCGACCGGGGCGGGTGAAACGCTTCCGATTTTTAAAAACAAAGCCGCAGTTCGTACATCGTGAGGGGATGATCCTAAGTTTTTTCTTCTGGGCTGCTACAGAACGTTCAATATGGGAAAGATGGGTGTAAACCTCTTTTTCCCGGATTCCCATTGCCTGGGAGAGATCCCGGGCACTCATTTCCTGGAGACACAACAGTGAGATCATCTGCTTTCGAATGGTTAGCACGATCTAATCCCTTAAGATGATAAATATTTTCTGTTCGCCAAGATTGACGACTTCGTAAAAAGTATTTTGTGAGCGACATCGAGTGAAATGAGACTTTTTACGAATTCATCAAGATTTATCAACAAAAAACCTTTCAATGCGCACTCAAAGAGATTGTTGTTTGGGCAGCATCCTGTTGAGTTGCAACCCATCTTATGGAATTCGGATCTGTTCTTTTAACAAGCAGCAGGCGATTTTGTATTTCGGCGTGCCGTCCCTGTTGTAGCTGAGGTTTTCCGGTTGAACCAGTCTGTTCATCACGCATCCTTCAGGGATATTGAGGGCAAAAAGGTCGTTTTCATTGATCTTCGGAGCATCCACCAACAGGTTATCTTTAAGGCGCATACTGTGCAGCGGAAAATCTTCGCACAAGGGGCACCGGTATACCCTGCCGTTGGGGAATATGAAATAGTTTTCCGCCACCAGCCCGGCGCATTCAAAGGGTTCGTCCGGGTTTAAAAAAACTTTCGGATAGGTGACGGTGATGCCGAGACGGGCGATTTTTTGACTGATTTCAGGGATGGTTTTGAGCCATTGGGTTCGAGAAACCTGTAATTTTTCCTGCCTGCTTTCGGCGGATTTTCCTCTGATACCGATGACCTGTATGAAAAAACGATGGATCCCCAAATCTTTCAAAAGGGGCGCAATTCTTTCAAGTTCATGGATGTTTTTTGTGCTCACCGTGTAGATCAGACTGGTGGTAAAGCCCATGAGAACCGCTTTTCTGATGCCGGCAATGCACGCGTCATAGGATCCTTTTCCCCGTATGGCATCGTTGGTTTCTCGAGTGGCACCATCCAGGCTGAAGCTAAAATAATCGACACCATCCGGATCCACTTTGGAAAGAATGTCATGGAACAGGTATCCGTTTGTATCGACGGTGATCGAACTGTAACCCATAGATTTTGCTTTTTTTATGGCCCTGGGCAGGTCCGGGTGGAGGGTGGGCTCTCCCCCCAGGAAAATGACATTGGCCGCTCTGTTTTTGGATGCAAACACTTCGAGCCAGGTTTCAATGGTGTCTATGGGAAGGGTATTTTCTCCATGTTCTTTTTTGTTTATGTAACAGTGGCTGCACTTGAGGTTGCAGCGGGTCAGAATATGAAAAAATAGATTGGTGGCATTTTTAGAAAAAGCGACGGTTTTTTTCATGGGACGTAAATCGTTAGATCGTTGAAGGTGCCGAGATTCAAAATGGACCCACTGTCAGGCCTGAATTCGTCGTAAAAGATGCAGGATACACCCTGCAGGCTGAACCATAAAATCAGCGTTTCTGTGTTTTGTGCCGTGTCTATTCTATAAGATTCCCTAAACTATTTCAAGGCAATCTTTAGACAGATCCTCGTCGAAACTCACCGGATAACATCCATCGAAGCATGCCTTGCAGAAATTGTCTTCCGGATGTTCGATTCCGGTTGAACTCAGAAGTCCTTGGAGACTGAGGTAATGGAGCGAGTCCAGATTGAGGAAGTCTTTGAGTTTTTCAACGGTCATCTGTGCTGCAATCAGCTCCCCTCTTGTGGAAAAATCTATTCCATAATGACATGGAAACCGATGGGGAGGCCCGCTGACCCGCATATGGATCTTTTTTACACCCAATTCCCGGAGCGCTTTTACCCGGGTTTTCACCGTGGTTCCTCTGATGATGGAATCTTCGATAATGATGATCTCTTTTCCTTTTAGGAGCTGGTTTACAGGGTTCAGTTTGATTCTGACGCCAAAATCACGCATGCTCTGGGTGGGCTGAATGAAGGTTCTTCCGACGTAGTGATTGCGGATCATGGCCATCTCAAAGGGGATTCCAGAGGCTTCTGAATAGCCCAAAGCAGCGTAAGTGCCCGAGTCGGGAAAGGGCATGACCAGGTCGGCTTCGACAGGTGCCTCCTGAGCCAGGCGACGCCCATGGGCTTTTCGGGTTAAATATACATTCTGACCGTAGATGGTGCTGTCCGGTCGCGCAAAGTAGATAAACTCAAAGATACAAAAAGCTCGGTTTTCAGGTGTCGGCGTTTTAATGCTCCGGATACCGTCCGCATCGATAATGACGATTTCCCCCGGATCGAGCTCCCGGACAAATTCAGCCTGGACCAGGTCCAGGGCACAGGTTTCCGAAGCCAGAATGTAATGGCCGTTGAGCTTGCCCAGGCATAACGGTCGAAAACCATAAGGATCTTTGATGCCGACAACCTCTCCTTTGCTGGTGAGCATCACAAAAGAATAGGCACCCTTTAGCCGTGACGCCGTCTCTTTAAGGGCACCTTCGAATCCATAATTTAGGCTTTTGACAAAATAATGGAGGAAAATTTCGCTATCCATGGTTGTCTGAAAAATCGACCCGGTTTCTTCGAGCTCCTTTTTCAGATGGTGGGCATTTACAAGATTGCCGTTGTGGGCGATGGCGTATGCTTTTTGGCGGTGATGAACGACAAACGGCTGGGCATTGCTGAGGATGGAGCTTCCTGTGGTGGAATAGCGGACATGCCCGATGGCGCTTTCTCCTTCTAAATGCTCCAGATGGGTCACGTCAAAAACATCGGGCACCAGACCCATACCTTTATGCGCCACAATGTTGTTTTCCCGGGCGACCGCGATTCCGGCACTCTCCTGCCCTCTGTGTTGAAGTGCATACATGCCAAAGTAGCTCAGCCTTGCGGCTTCAGGATGACCGTAAATGCCAAACAGCCCACACGCTTCCCTGGGTTTTTCAAAATAATCCATGGAGTCCCTTAATTGTACGTTGATGTTTTT
>JAHECI010000134.1 GCA_024641825.1 Desulfobacterales bacterium
CCTATCTGTACCACCCCCTGGCGGTGGCCGGCATTCTGGCAGACATGAACCTCGACCTTGTCAGCGTTGCGTCGGGACTGTTGCACGATGTGGTGGAAGATACCCACGCCACCCTGGAGGAGATAAATGAGTTGTTCGGGAAGGAAACGACCCATATTGTCTCGGGCGTGACCAAACTGAGTGTGCTCCCCCTGGACAGCAGTTCCCAGGCGCGCCAGGCCGAAAGCATCCGAAAGATGATCCTCGCCATGGCGGACGATATTCGGGTCATTTTGATCAAGCTGGCGGATCGACTTCACAATATGAGAACATTACGGTTCCACTCGGAGGCAAAACAGAAAAAAATTGCACAAGAGACCCTCGACATCTACGCCCCCATTGCCGGACGTCTCGGTATTTATTGGATAAAAAAGGAGCTCGAAGATACATCGTTCATGTATCTTCAGCCTGAGGAATATTCCAAGATCGAAAGCCTGGTAAACCAAGATCGAGAGGAAGGCAAAAAATATATCGAAACGGTGAAAAATCTCATCAAGAATAAACTGGATGAGCACAATCTTAAAGGGGAGGTCAGCGGCCGGTACAAGTATTTTTACAGCATCTATAAAAAAATGGTCACTCAAAACCTATTATTTGAAGAAGTATACGATATTATTGCCTTTAGAATAGTCCTCGACACCATACCTCAGTGCTATGAAGTCTTAGGGTTGATCCATTCCCTTTGGAAGCCGGTGGCGAAAAAATTCAAGGACTATATCGGTGTGCCCAAGCCGAACATGTACCAGTCTCTCCATACCACCGTTATCGGCCCGGTGGGAGAACGAATAGAGATACAGATTCGAACCTGGGAGATGGATAGGGTCGCATCATCGGGCATTGCTGCCCACTGGAGTTACAAAGAAGGACTTCAATTCGATGAAAAGACCAACAAAGCATTCTCCTGGATACAAAACCTTGTTGAAAACCAGGAAGATTTTAACAATCCGGATGAATTTTTGGAAAATGTCCGCATCGATCTCTTCCCGGATGATGTTTATATTTTTACACCCCGGGGGGAAATAAAAACGGTTCCCAGAGGCGCAACACCGGTAGATTTTGCCTATTTAATTCACACAGAAGTCGGGAATCAGTGCACCGGTGCCAAAGTAAACGGCCGTATCGTCCCCTTGCCATATGAATTAAAAACCGGGGATACGGTGGAGATCATCACCTCCAAAAAACACCACCCCAGCAAAGACTGGCTCAATTTTGTCAAAACCGTCAAAGCCCGATCCAGGATCCGACAGTGGATCAAAATTCAGGAAAAAGAACGGAGTATCACACTTGGCCGGGAGATGTGTGACAAGGCCTTCCGCAAATACCGCCTCAATTTCAACACCCTATTAAAATCAGAAGAAATGGAAAAGGTGGTGGATTATTTCGGCTTTAAGACGGTCGACGATCTCATTGCAAGCGTCGGTTACGGGAAGATTACCCCGCTCCAGATCATTCGGAAGATCGTGCCGAAACCCGAAGAAGAAGAGGACGATTCCATACTGAACAAAATCATCGGCAAGGTACGGAAAAATAAACCGAAAACCGGGGTGATGGTAAAAGGGGTCGATGACATCCTTATCAAATTCGGCAGATGCTGCCAGCCGGTCCCCGGAGATCCCATTACCGGTTATATTACCCGGGGTTTCGGAGTTACCGTTCACAGAACCAGTTGTGTCAATGCCCTGAAAATGAGTCCCGAACGGCAAATTGACGTGCAGTGGAGTGTGGATATTACAGATACATACCCTGTAAAGATCCGGATTCGTTCTTACGACAGGGTGGGATTACTCGCTGATATTGCGGCCAATATCAGTAAAAACGGTGCAAATATAATCAGCGCAAACACCGAGACACGGGAAAACAAAATGGTAGACAGTTTTTTTACCATCACCGTTGAAGATACCGACCAATTAAACAGAATCCTCCTATCCATCAAAAAAATAAAACATATTCAGGAAGTCGTGAGAATAGATAATTAATCCGAGGGGCAGAATCTTCTGCGGTCTAGGGCGCTTTAACGATCTGGTCCGATTTTATACAGGTGGTACAGACCACCATTTTTTTGACCCTGCCGTTATGCAATGTTCGCACCCGCTGCAGGTTTGGATTGAATCGTCGTTTCGTTAAATTATGGGCGTGGCTTACATTGTGGCCAACCATCGGTTTTTTGCCACATATTTCACATAGTCTGGACATGGTTATGACTCCTTTTAAATCTAAAACCCAATTGAGTGAACGTCGAAACGTACAAGGTTCAATGGATTCTTTTTATTTTTTTGATCTCATTTAGGGTATGAGAACTTGACTTTCTACATCACACCATTATGAATGTAAAGATTTTTTTCTATTTTTCCGCTTGTTTTTTTAACAAATCTTCACAGAGCGCAATATACTGAAGCGCCTTTTCGTGAATCCCCACATCCGGATAATTGGCGAGAACCCACTTGAAACGGTTCAGGGCTGCTTTGTAATGCTTGGTCTTAAAATAATAGAACGCCACATAAAATTCATGCCCCGCGAGAATTTTAATGCATTTTTTAATATGTTCTTCAGCTCTGTTTGCATATAAATTGCCTGGGAACTGCTTCTGAAGACGCATGAAAATTTCCATTGCCTTAATGGCTGGGGTATGATCTCTGTCGATGGTATCGATCTGCTCGAAATAACAGAGCCCGGTCTGATAGATGACATACGGAATGGCTTCATTTCGGGGATGAAGGTTTTCAAAGTCTTCATATCCCACCACAGCATCTTCATATTTTTTTAAACGATAATACGCGTCGGCTGTTTTAAGTTCCGCGAGAATCACGAATTTGCTAAAAGGATACCAATCTTTCAGTTTTTCAAAGGATTCAATGGCTTTTTTGTAGTCTCCGTCATTGAATTGATCCATCCCATCGCTGACAAGTTCCTGTGCGGATCTCTCTTCCTTGGTCTCAAACCAAGCACACCCGGAAATTAGAAGCAATGAAACCAGAAGTAAGGCGGTAATCCGTTTCATTTCTTTAGGTTTTCTATGTAATGTCCTGCGGAGAAAGCAGCAACAGCACCGTCTCCCACAGCGGTGGCAATCTGGCGCAAAGGGGTATTTCGGACGTCCCCCGCCGCAAATACTCCGGGAACCGAAGTCTCCATATTTAAGTTGGCTTCAATAAAACCTTTTTCATCCAGTTTGACCCCATCGGCCAGAAACTTTGTATTGGGAATTTCACCCACCCATATAAAACAGCCGTCTACGGAAAGTGTTTTTTCTTCTTTTGTTTTGACATTCTGAACGGTAACATTTTCTACGTTGGTTAATCCCCCAATACCTGTCAATACAGAATCCCATATAATTTCTATTTTTTCATTGGCCAATGCCTGTTCCTGAAGAATCATCTCTGCACGCAATTGGTCTCTTCGATGAATAAGGTAGACCTTTTCAACAAATTTGGTCAGAAATAAACTCTCTTTTACAGCGGTATCGCCGCCACCCACAGCAGCAACGATGCGGTCTTTAAAGAACGGGGCATCACACGTGGCGCAGGAGGAGACGCCTCTGCCGAAAAAGGTTTCTTCACCGGGAACACTTAGTTTCTTGGGAGAAGCACCGGTTGCAACAATAATGGTGTGTGTCGTAACGGTTCTGTCGTTTAAAACGATGGTCTTGACCGGATCGGACAACTCCACGGAAACCACCGCGTTGTTTTCGATTTGGAGGCCAAATTTTTTGGCTTGTTCGGAGAATCTCTGAGCCAGATCCGAACCGCTGAGTCCTTCCGGAAATCCGGGATAATTTTCGATCCAGTCGGAAATAAGGATTTGCCCGCCCGCAACGATTTTTTCAACCAGAATTACCTTGAGCCTGGCACGTGCCGCATAAAGACCGGCGGCAAGCCCTGCAGGCCCGCCGCCGATTATAACGAGATCGTAATCAACGTTTTTCATCTGCAAGTTTCCCGTTATGTATTCGTTATCATCTCTTCGAGTCTTGATTTGGCAACGATGCCGACAATTTTATCCAGGACTTTTCCGTCCTTAAAGAAAATAAGGGTGGGGATTGATTTTATGCCATATTTGGTGGGCGTAACCGGGTTTTCATCGACATTGCATTTCGTGAATTTGACCGTGTCACCGAAAGTTTCTGCAAGTTCTTCGACGATGGGCGCGATGGCCCTGCATGGCCCGCACCAAGGCGCCCAAAAATCGACCAGAACAGGCTTTTCAGCCTGGAGCACCTCGGAATCAAAACTGCTGTCCCCTATTTCTATAATTCCCTTTGCCATAACCGTATTTCCTTTCATTTATTTTTTTCTAAAAATTTTCAACAATTGGATGAAATATAGTGACCCGATCCTCCATTGTCAACCTTTTCGGATGGACGTCTGATTTTCTTTATAACTCCACGACAAATTTTTCCGTCTCCTCGTTCCAAGTGGTTACAAGGTAGTACCCGAACAGGATGCCCATAATCAAGATCAGGCTCCATTTATAGGTTAAAAAGTTCGGCAAAAAGACCTTGTAACCCATTAGTGACTTCAAGACCTTCGAACTGTTAATCCAGGTCTTGAACAGGGATGTGGACAGGGCAAAAAAGATGACAGCGAGCATCAGTTTGATATGACCTTCACCGGCCCGCCACACCGAACCGCTTCCACAGCCGCCGGCCAGGATCATGCCGAACCCAAAGATAATTCCCCCCACCAGTGCACCGAACCAGAATGCCTGGGGAACATAAACATTTTCTCCCCGCAACCCCGTCCATTTAAGGACGGCAAATCCGAGAACGCTGATGACCATGCTCAGGACGATGGCCTTTGAAACTTCCGATTCACCGGTCATAAAGGGGTCCCGAAATCCTCTGACAAAACAAAAGCGTGTTCGTTGAATGATAAATCCAAATGCGATACCGCATAAAAGGAGCCCTCCGACTCGAGTATAGGCTTCTTTGCTGTATACATATGCACAGACGATGGCGGCAATGAACACGGCGGCGCCCAAATACGGCTCTATTTTCAACCAGTCAAACCCTTTTTCCGATGCCCCACCGCCGCCCACGGACCCTGAAGGGAGATGTTCCATTTCCCAGTACAGATAGCGGAGGCCCAGATACGCGCCCATTATCAGGCCCAGCATCATGGCAAGACCACTTGCGGACAGGGCACTGACAGCCGTATAGAAGCCGCCGACATTGCACCCGCCGCTCATTGCAGCGCCAATACCCATGAGTGTCCCCCCCACAACCCCTTTAAAAAGTTCCAGAGGCGGAGCGGACCGTACGGCGAACTGTTTGGATAAAAGGGCGGATCCAAAGGCGCCCCAAAGCAATCCCAAGGTCAGGATGGAATTGGTGGAAAGTAACGGAGAAAGGGGAGAATGTTTGTAAATACCGGCCACGCTTAACAACCAGTCGCCCCAGTTTCTCAGGCCGCCGGCCACGCCCCAGGGTCTGGCCCAGGCAAAGGTGATGACACTCATGATGCCGATCAGCAGACCCCCCAGCCACATGGGCCAGTTGTTATCAAAGATTGTTTGGTACCCGTTTCTAAATATCTCGACCACGATGCTGTTTTTCTTTTTATTGTTCATGACATCCCCTCAAAACGTCTAGCAACCTTCGTCTTCGATAATTTTAAACCCGCTCACTCCCGGTTTGCCGGGGGCGGCTCCCGGAGGTACCGGTTTGCCGGTAGTGGCTTTTGGAGGCCCCGGGGAGACTGCCGGGGGCAAACCGACGCCAGGTTCCTGTCGGGTGGAAACATCGGGCAGCACTAAATTTGCATTCTTTTCCACCTTCTCGGCCAAACCGAAGATCACCGTCTGATCGTAGAAACGCCAAGCGGTCATCGAGGTGGGATCCGCCTTGACCGCTTGGCGGAAATATTCTTTTGCATCCAGGTATTTTCCCCGGGCATACGCCTCTTTGCCAAATCTAAGCATCTTTGCGCAGAGGGCCTTGTCCGGCGGACAGTTTGGCGGCTCCTGGGCCAGGGTGTATGTCGAAGCTGCAAAAAATATGGTCAAAATAAATACAAGTGCCATGGTAACGGGTCGTTTTGGTTTCACGACTTCCTCCTTTAAGAAGAAATTTTGCCTTTTGGAAATTCCATCCGCCTCGGGCGGATATGTGCAGTGAACGTATGGTATCCGAAACAAAACAAAATAAATATTTTTTTATCAAAACACAAAGAAGCGGTCAAGCACCGAATGGACGCGTCCTGCAATTGATCCCAGTCGCATTTGGATCACCGGAACTCCTTGGCAGAATTCATATATCATTTTATGGTGGGGAAAAATAGCCCATAAGCGTTAGTTCGTGTCCATTTGTTTTTGGGATACAAGACCCCAAATATTTTTGAAAGAATGTTGATTTGGCAAAAGTCGCTTAACCGGGGATCTGTTTTTTCTTGACCAGATCACCACCATGCGCCATAACAAATGTATTCACCTGTTACCTTTATCGATCAAGGAGGGGCTATGTATTTACCGAAAACCTATGAGAATTTTTCAGATAAATTTTCTGAAATCATCAAAGACTATCAGAAATTGGGAAAAACCTGCAGGGAGACCGGCCCTCTGGGACCAAAATATCAGGACCTCGTCAAACTCGGCATTGCCATCGGTGCCAATTCCAGAGGTGCAGTCATGTCTTCTGTCAGAAAGGCACTGGTATCCGGTTCCACACCTGAGGAAATTACCCATGCCGTCTTATTATCTTTGACCACCACCGGGTTTCCGAATATGATCGCCGCTCTGGGCTGGGTTAATGAGGTCCTCGATCAGGAATAGATGAAAAACATCCTATGCCCGGTTTATGAAGCTCTGGCTTTGTGACTTAACCAAAAGTTGTAACGGGCATTTATTTTTGATTGTTATGTTGATTCTAACATAAACTTACATAGAGGCAGATGCGGCAAAATTTTGAATCGTTGTTAAAAAGTTCTGCGGCCGTCCATGGGCATTTGTGCCCGGGACAGGTGGTGGGCGTGCGAATGGCCATGCTGGGGTGCCGGCTCATCGGTCTGGATGAACCTACCCGTGATGAACAGATCAAAAAGCTCATCGTTTACGTGGAAATGGATCGTTGCACTGCCGATGCCGTGGCCCATATCACCGGCGTTAAACTGGGACGTCGATCCCTGAAATTCGTGGATTACGGAATCATGGCCGCCACTTTCTTGAACCTGGAAACCGGCAAGGCTTTCCGTGTGGTCTCCACAGAGGAAGCACGGGATTTGGCATCGGTGTATGCACCGGAAATACCGAAAAAGTATCCCCAGCAGCTCGAAGCATACAAACGAATGCCGGACAGCGTGCTGTTTCGAGTCCAAGAAGTTCGGGTTGATATCAGCGAATACGACCTGCCCGGCCCCACTCGCCGAAAGGTGACTTGCAGCCGCTGCGGACAGGTGGTTCGCGATAACCGCGAGGTGACTCAGGACCGTAATGTTCTCTGCAAGCCCTGCGCCGAAGGTGCCTATTTTTCTGACGCAAAGGAAGTAACCTGGCCGGATATGAACTGGACGCCCGATCAAAAACACACCTGACGGTTGTCGACGCCAAAGACTTCTGGGATAAAAAATGGGCCATTCGAAACCGAATGATCATGGACAGATTTCTCAGGAATAGAGATAAGGAGTTGATAAGTGATCAAAACCATAAAATTAAAAGATGCCGTGGGGACGAAACTGGCCCATGATATCACCGAAATTCGGCCCGGGGAATTCAAGGGGCCGGCATATCTCAAAGGACACACGGTATGCGATGAAGATTTGTGCCGCCTGCAGAAGTTGGGAAAAAACCACCTTTACCTCATCGATCTGGAAGAAGATGAAATTCATGAAAACGAAGC
>JAHECI010000135.1 GCA_024641825.1 Desulfobacterales bacterium
GATCCATTGGGTCTTTTTATCGGTCTTTCGGTTGTGGTCGGGAGTATTATGCTCGCGACCATGCGTGAATTAACCAAATATATTTTTAAGGAGGCGGTATAAGGTGGAACATCCCTATCTCTTTTTTGTGAAGCTGTTTGAAATGATCGGTCTTGGACACTTTGCCCATTCCTACCCCTATATTATCTACAGTTGGGTGGTGATGATTCTTCTGGTTTTGGTCGGAATCATGGGGACAAAGAGTATAAGTCTGGTTCCCTCAAAAATTCAAAATGTTTTGGAGATCATTATATCAGGACTCGAAGAATTCACGATTGATATAACGGGTGAAGAGGGGCGATGGCTCTTTCCCATTCTCGCAACGGTTTTTATTTATATTTTTGCCTGTAATTTAATAGGACTTGTGCCTGGTTTTTTCCCTCCGACCGCCAATCTGAACACGACCCTTTCATGTGCACTTGTGATTGTCATTTTTACCCATGTCATCGGCGTAAAATATCATGGTGTTAAATATATCAAACACTTTATAGGACCGGTATGGTGGATGGTCCCGCTCATATTCCCCATTGAAGTTATCGGTCATTTGGCACGTGTCCTGTCACTGACTTTCCGTCTTTTCGGAAACATGATGGGCCATGAACTTGTTTTGGGTATACTTTTCGCTCTGGCCGGACTCTTTTTTGCGCCGCTGCCGATCATGGCCCTTGGCATTTTTGTTGCCCTGGTCCAGGCGTTTGTGTTCTATTTGCTTTCGGTGATGTATTTTACCGGTGCCTTAGAGCATGCCCACTAATTGAGAAGGTCAACGTAAAAAGAAAAATAAAAGAAATAAAAATTTGCTTTTTGTTTTTTAATGGGAAAATGGAAGAAGCAAAAAAACCTAATAAAAGGAGGTAGAGTAGATTATGGAAGCAGGAGCATTACAATTTTTCATCGCTTGTGTAACAGCAGCTGGTTTTGGAGTCGGGATTGCAGCTTTTGGTTGCGGCATCGGACAGGGTCTTGGTATAAAGGGCGCCGTTGAAGGCATTGCCAGGAATCCTGAATCATCGGGTAAGGTAACGGTTACCATGCTGATCGGTCTCGCCATGGTTGAATCGCTGTGTATTTATGCACTGGTTGTTGCGCTGATTCTTATCTACGCTCATCCCCAGGCAGGTGCGATTGCCGCATTGTTTGGCGCTGGTCACTAAGAACAGACACATTTATTGTAAAACAGGGTTGTGTCATTTAAGATGCAGCCCTGTTTTTCTTTAAACAGAGCACTCCGTTGTTTATAACCTGAAATTTGCACAAGTCAGAGGCTTCCATCTATAAGACATTAAGGGTGCAGTCGTAGTGTGCTACTTCAAACCCTTAATAACGCAATAGATGGGAGCCTCTGGCTTGCTCTTTGAGTGAAAATTGATGAGAAAATGGACCTTCATCCTTTTTTCCTGTTTAGGCAATGTTCTTTTAACATTAAACTACTGGGAAAGCACTTGTGCATATGCATTACACAAAATTCTCATCAATTTTTATGCAAGATTCAGGTTTAAAACTTTGGCCAGAAACTGCCCGGTATAAGAACCTTTAAGATTTGCGATCTCTTCCGGGGTTCCGTAGCCGACAACATGCCCCCCTTCGTCACCGCCTTCAGGGCCAAGATCGATGATATGATCAGCGGTTTTGATAACATCCAAGTTATGTTCGATCACAATTACCGTATTCCCCGTCTCAACAAGTCTTACCAGTACGTCGAGTAGTTTTCGAATGTCGTCCATATGAAGGCCTGTGGTGGGTTCGTCAAGAATATAGACGGTTCTTCCCGTGGCCTTTTTGCCGAGTTCCCGGGACAGCTTGACCCGTTGTGCTTCTCCGCCGGATAGTGTTGTTGCGGGTTGTCCGATTTGGATGTATCCTAAGCCGACATCGATGAGGGTTTGCAATTTTTGACGGATATTGCGTACCCTTTCAAAAAATTTGAATGACTGATTAACGGTCATATCGAGTATGTCGGAAATATTTTTCCCTTTATATTTGATTTCAAGGGTTTCACGGTTGTACCGTTTCCCTCGGCATACATCACAGGCAACATAAACGTCCGGCAGAAAATGCATTTCTATCTTTATAATGCCGTCCCCCCGGCAAGCCTCGCATCTGCCGCCCTTGACATTGAAACTGAATCGGCCGGGTTTATAACCCCTCATGCGCGCTTCGGGCGTTCTGGAAAAAAGTTCCCGGATATATGTAAAAACACCGGTATATGTTCCGGGATTGGAGCGGGGGGTCCGGCCGATGGGAGACTGATCGATATTGATGACTTTGTCGATATGCTCAAGACCCTTTACGCTGTTGTAGGTGCCTGCCGGTATCCGGGCATGGTAGAGCTGCTGGGCAAGAACGCGGTAAAGGGTTTCCAGAACAAGGCTCGATTTCCCGGATCCTGACACACCGGTAACGCAGATAAAACAACCCACGGGAAATTCTACATCGATATTTTTTAGATTGTTGTGTGATGCGCCTCGAATAATAATTTTTCCCTTGCGATTGCGTCGTCGGTTAGAGGGCACGGGAATGTATTTTACCCCTGAAAGGTATTGTCCGGTCAATGATCCCTCGGCGTTCAATAGTCCTTGGGGGTGTCCGGAATACACGACATTCCCTCCTTTTATGCCTGCGCCGGGTCCCATATCGACCACATGATCAGACGAACGTATGGTCGCTTCATCATGTTCTACCACCAAAACCGTATTGCCAAGATCGCGCATTTGAAAAAGTGTTTCACGAAGCTGCTGATTGTCTCTCTGATGCAGCCCGATACTCGGTTCGTCGAGAACATAGAGGACGCCGGTCAGCTTTGATCCGATCTGCGTGGCCAAACGGATTCTCTGGCTTTCTCCACCGGAGAGGGTATATGCCGATCGGTCCAACGTCAGGTAGGAAAGGCCTACATTTTCAAGAAACCCGAGTCGTTCATTAATTTCCTTTAGAATCCTCGTTGCAACGATCCTTTTTCTGCCGGTCAGCTCCAGCTGTTTAAAAAAGATTCGGGCTTTTGCCACTGAAAGTTGCGTGATTTCGAATATGGTAAGACCCCCCACCCGAACCGATCTGCTCGCCCTGTTTAATTTGGTGCCCTGGCATTCAGGGCAGGGACGAAAATTCATATACTGCTTAATTTCTTCCCTGGACTGGTAGGAATCTGTTTCTAAATACCGTCGCTCCATTTTCGGAATGATACCTTCAAAGGGTCTTTTATATGTAAACCGACGGTTATTGCGTTCAAAATAGAATGTGATGGACTCATTTTCGGAGCCGTATAAGAGGGCGTTTTTAAATCGATCCGGAAGATCCTTGTAAGGCGTGTAAATATCAATACCGTAGTGTGCGGTCAGTGCATCTAAAAATTCAATGAAGTGGACGGTATTTCTATTTGCCCACAGGGCAACTGCACCTTCCCTCAGGGACAACTCCGGGTTGGGAACGATAAGATCCGGATCGAATTCAGTGGATGCGCCCAAACCGTCACATTTTGGGCAGGCGCCCTGGGGAGAGTTGAAAGAAAAACTTGCCGGGGTCAATTCCGGGTAGCTTATATCGCAGGTTATACATGCCGAATTTTCACTGAAAAGGACAGGTTCTTCGCCAAGGATATCCACTGTGACCAAACCATCTGACAGTGACATGGCAAGTTCCAAAGAATCCGCCAGCCGGTTTCTGATTTTTTCGTTGACAATCAGACGGTCCACAACCACATCGATGGTATGCTTTGTATTTTTCTTAAGAGCGCCGACCCCTTCGATCTCCAGAGTTTTTCCATCCACACGGACCCGGGAAAAGCCTTCCTTTTTAAGCCGTTTGAATAGTTTGTCGTGGGTGCCTTTCTGACCCGAGACAAGGGGCGCCAGAATAATGATTTTGGTATTTTCGCTCAGGGACATGACCTTGTCGACAATCTGATCGAGTGTTTGAGCGGTAATCGGCTTTCCACACGCATAACAGTAGGGGGTGCCGGTTCTTGCGAAAAGAAGGCGGAGAAAGTCATAAATTTCCGTCACTGTTCCTACCGTTGACCGGGGATTGTGGCTGGCTGTTTTCTGCTCAATTGCAATGGCGGGTGATAAGCCTTCGATGGTGTCGAGATCCGGCTTTTCCATACGTTCAAGGAACTGACGTGCATACGTGGAAAGAGATTCCACGTACCGTCGCTGTCCTTCGGCATATAGCGTATCGAATGCGAGTGTCGATTTCCCCGATCCGGAAAGGCCGGTGACGACGATGAGTTTATTGCGAGGCAATTCAACATCAATGTTTTTCAAGTTGTGTTGTCTTGCACCGCGAATGATTATTTTTTCAGTTTTCATTGTCAATGGTTTCAAATATCTAAGTATAAGTATTCGTAAATACGGTTACGTATTAATAATTTGGTTTTCTCATTCTATGTCTGCAAACTTCAAACTATTGGACTTCAGCTTATACGGGATAGTGTCCAGATAAAAATACGTCCTCGTATTTATGAATTATAGCACTAAGTAAGTGTTCAAGGGGTGTGCCTCCCCGTTTCACTTGCGTATGCAACCTGTTGAACCGCCAGGTTTATGGCCGCGATCAGGCTTCCCGGATCGGCAATACCGGTCCCGGCAATATCATAAGCGGTCCCATGATCAACAGAGGTTCTTATAATCGGAAGTCCGATGGTAATATTTACGCCGTTGTTAAAATGTATCAGTTTGAAGGGTATCAGTCCCTGGTCGTGATACATGGATACCACAATATCATAACGTCCTTTTACAGCGTGATAAAACAGGGCGTCCGACGGTAGTGGTCCGATAACATCAATCCCTTCATTTCTGGCTTGGGCGACGGCCGGTGCGATGATATTCTTTTCCTCGTTTCCGAACATTCCGCCTTCACCTGCATGGGGATTCAGACCTGCAACCGCAATCCGAGGGGTTTTAATTCCGAATCGTTCCTGCAGGGTCTGCCAGGTCAGTTTTATGATCCGCAGAATTTTTCGTTTTGAAAGTATTGACGGAACATCCCTTAATGGAACATGGATGGTTGCAAGGACAACACGAAGCCTGTCTCCGGCAAACATCATGGCATAATCTTCGGATTTTGTTCGTTCTGCCAGAAGTTCAGTATGTCCGTTATAGGGAGCCCCGGCAAGCTGCATCGCTGTCTTATTTATGGGACAGGTAACCATTGCTGCGATACGTTTTTGAACGGCCAAATCAGCGGCGACCTCTATATAGTGGATCATTGCTCTCCCCGTCTGAACAGAGGGGTTGCCCCATGATGTTTTATCCGGATCGATTTCCGAGAGGTTGAGCACATCTACCGACCCAAATCTATAGGTGCCGCTGTCCGGATCTTTGACAGATTCAATATTTAGGTTACTCTGCGTACATTTTTTTGCAGCATTCAGAATTCGAAGATCTCCAAGCACAAGCGGCTTGCAGACTTCATAAATCCCAGGGTTGCCAAGGGCTAAAAAAATAATCTCCGGACCGATCCCGACAGGGTCACCCATGGTAATTCCGATAATCGGACGGGAATCGAACATCGCTGTATCCTCAAAAGACTTTTAAAATTCCTTGAAACGCCGTTGAAACGAGATCTTTATTACGATTTTCAATCTACTTCCTCGAAATTCAACCGGCGAGCTGAACCCCTTGAAAAAGTGAAATAACCAAAAAGATAATTATACTACAGATTATAAAAAATATATCAAATAAATTCCAAAGAAATTTACGATCCAGGTTCTCAAAGAGAGCGGTGATGTAAAAAAAATAAGGTTAAAAAATATTTAAAAAAAGGAGAAAAAAGGAGAAAAACGGAGATTATCCCAAAAACGCTGATTGTTTATTTTCTGTTGATAACTGTGGATATGCTTAGAATGCTTATAAAAAGATGACCGTTAGAAAAGATTGTATTTAAAAGCGTTTGGCCGCGAGCTGTAAAATTAATTTAATAAAATCAGGCGGATAAAAATTGTTAATAACTTTTTGGCAAATAAATAATAAATGGGATTTATCGGATTTGACATAAGGGGGATGATACTTTAAGTTAGCGACAACTTGTTCAGTGGCTTCAAGATAATCTTAAATAATACTCCCAAACAGATTGATATCCTAATTTTATCAACAGCTTTATCCTTTATCAACACGTTTGTCCTATTTGCATAATTGAGAACATATATTTGTATGAAAACAATCTGGGAAGAGACAAAAACTGCCATTAAATTACGTGTCCCCAGCCACTCTTTCAGGATGTGGATCGAGCCGTTGACATTCAGCAAGTCCGATGACGACTGTATTTTTCTTTCTTGCCCCAACTTTTTTTCCAAAAAACGGGTTCTTGATCAATATGGAGATATCATCGAGTCTGAATTAAGAAAGGCCACCGGAAAACCCTGCCGGTTCTTTGTGAAGGTTTCCGAATCAACGGACAGCTCGAGTAAAGAATTAGATGTGAACCCGCAACTGCCGCTTCCCCGGATGAATGTGCATCCGCAAAACGGACGGTTTTTGCGAAAGGATTTTACCTTCGATCAATTCGTGGTGGGCGGCAACAATGACTTTGCTTACTCAGCAGCACTCTCGCTGGCTTCTCGAAAGAATTCTCTCCAGAATTCTTTGTTCTTATTGTCGAAAACCGGAATGGGAAAAAGCCATCTTTCACAAGCCGTAGGACACTACATCCTATCCGAGCATCCCAGAGATCGTGTCTATTATACGACGGTAGAGAACTTTAGTAATGAAATGGTCAATGCGTATCGAAATAATTCCATAGATACCTTCAAGGGAAAATATAGAAATCAATGTGATGTATTACTTCTTGAAGACGTTCACTATCTGACCGGTAAGGAACGAACTCAGATCGAGCTTGCGTTGACACTCGATACCCTTTTTGAATCCAGCAAAAAAATTATTTTTTCCAGTTGTTATCTCCCATCGGACATTCCGAAACTCAATGACGAATTGAGATCACGTCTTTCGTGCGCGCTTATTTCAAATATCGATCCTCCGGAATTCAGAACAAGGGTCAGAATACTGAAGAAAAAGGCAATGCATAACAGGTGTAAAATTTCCGAAGACGTCATCCATTACTTGGCCAGTGAACTTACAGAGGATGTGAGACAACTTGAAAGCGGCCTCATTGGAGTGACAGCGAAATCATCTCTTTTAGGAACACCCATCGATCTTAAACTCGCTGAAAGTGTTGTCAGGAATATCGTTCGCAGGCGGAAGAATATTACCCTAGAGGTTATTAAGAAACTGGTTTGTAAACATTATCGTATTTCCCTCAAAGAGATTGTTTCAAGTTCTCGCAAGCAAGCGATTGTTCGACCGAGACAGATCGCTATTTACCTGTCGCGGAGATATACCGATGCCCCCCTCCAGGCAATCGGCAAAAGTTTCAACAGATATCATGCCACCGCCCTCTATTCCATCGGCGCTGTTGAGCGGGAATTAAAAGAGAATGGCGCTATGAAAAAACAGGTGGAATTTTTCTGCCAAAAACTCGAAACCGGCAAATTCTGACACTCCGACATCATATATGGAATCGCGAAGCGATGCTATAACTTGACAGTATAGGAGTTCCCTTTTTTGGACACAGACCCGCCTGCCAAAGTCTTGTACGGCGGGCAGGTGAAAACGAATAACAAGATTCTTAAATTAAAAAATAATATTATTATCTGCGAAAATCTGCCTGCCCCGTAGCTCCGGCAGATGGTACTGGAGTGTCCTATTTAACTTGACGACAAGCATTTGCCAACGGATGGCGTAAGATGGCCCTTACAGATACGACGTTCAGAAAACTCCAAGAAATAGTT
>JAHECI010000136.1 GCA_024641825.1 Desulfobacterales bacterium
ATTTCTCAGGATCCCCGCTCTCCATGGCAGACCTTATGGCGGCGTAAGAGAGGTCCGTATCAAAAATATTGGCCTCACGTCCCAGTTTCATGGGGGAGTGGGCATCAGAATTTGATACAAGCGTCAGTCCATCCAATCCAGATACCCGCCAGTTCATCGAAGGGTCCGAAGAAAGACCGGTTTCAGCGGCAAATATGTAATCGGTAAGATCTTCAAAGCATTCTTCAAGGGAATCAAAACCGGATTTTGAACCCAGCAATGAAAACCAGGGTGTCCAAATATGCGCTGGAATGAGAAATCCCCCATCAGAAGTTTCCAGAAGAATTTCAAGAAGATTTCTGGCATCAAGCCCGAGTATGGGCCGCCCGTCTGATTTTATATTTCCAATTTTATCCAATCTTAAATTAAAATTTTCAGCTTTATCCAGATCGGATAAAAATACAAGATTATGATTTTTCCGGGTTTTGTTATTTTTTTTATAAATATTGCTGATTTCAGAAACCAGCATAAACCGGACGTCTCGGCGGCATTTTTTGGGAACTTTTTGATCACAGACGGCGGATATTTCTTTTTTTAATTTAAACAGTCCCGGCTCAGCCGGTACCAGTTTTTCTTTGATTTCGGAAAACCATCCTGGATGTGTAAAGTCTCCGGTTCCAATGACCGTTATACCTTTTAGCTGTGCAGCGATGTACAGGTTTTCAAGGTCAAGATTCTTGGCTGTTGCTCTTGAAAAACGGGAATGAACATGAAAATCAGCGATAAATTTCATAGGGTTTTATTTTGGAGATATTTCAAATCAATAGAAGAAGTTAAATCCTGTAATTATTATAAAATAGCAGGTAAAAACACTTGTAACATTCTTATAAACAGTATATATATTTATATCAAACAAAATTAAACACAATATGTGGTATTTTTTGAACTGAAACCGCTCGTCCATTTAAATTTCGGGATTTCTACCGGGCAAGGGTACACCTCCAGAGTCTGTTCTACCGGAGCGAAAATTCCGCCTTGGAGAAAAAGGAATATTTATTTTAATCGTCGAAATATACCGGTGTTTGTGTTGATGTTTTTTCAATAACCGACGACTTATTAACACTTAATTTTAATCTGTTAATAAACACTCTTTTTTAATCATTTTTTTGTGCGCTTTTTGTTATGGTTTTAATATGTTTTTTCCTTATTATTTAATATATTAAAAAGTTTTTATAGTTATCAACAACCATTATTCTTTATATAACACTTTAAATAAATTTATAAGGAACAGGGTATGAAGTTTAAAATTAAAAAGGAAGACATTCTGGATGTATTGTCCAAGGTTCAGGGGATAACCGGCCGAAAAAGCAATCTGGCGATCACCTCGAATATTCTTATTCAAACAACAGACAATGGTGTCAAACTGGTGGTAACGGATCTTGAAACCGGTTTTGAAGGAATATATCCAGCGAATATTGAATCCCGTGGCACCATAACGATAAATTCAAGAAAGTTTTATGAAATCGTTAAAGAATTTCCGAGCCAAGAAATAGAGATCAATGAGGTTGAAAATTATTGGATTAAAATCGGCAATAAAAATGTAGAGTACAATATTGTTGGAATGAATCCCGATGATTTCCCTGAAACTCCAGAAATAGAAGATGTTGATTTTTTTACCATAGATTCCGAAATTTTTAAAGACATGATCGAAAAAGCGATCATTATTTCAGGTGCTCCGGATGAAAAAAGAACCCATATCACCGGAATATATTTTGAAATACAGCACCAAAAGAAAGAAAACATCGTCAGAATGGTTTCAACCGACGGCAACCGTCTTTCCAAAGTGGATTGTATGTATGAAAAAGATTTAAAATTGCCTGAAAAAACCGGTATACTTGTTCCCAAAAAAGGAATGGGTGAAGTGGTTAAATTTTTAGATTCCACCGGAACCGTTCAGATTGGTATTAAAAACAATAATTTTATTATTAAAAAGGACTCCGAAACCATTATAATTAGGCTTCTCGAAGGAAATTTTCCAGAATATGGGGATATTATAAAAAGGGGATCTTCCCATGCCATCCACATGGATCGCAAAATGTTTGTATCCATGTTAAAGAGAATGTCTATTTTGTCTTCGGAAGATTATAAGGGGGTTATTTTTAATTTTAAAGAAAATAACCTTTCCATAACCACCACCAATCCGGATTTGGGTGAATCAAAAGAAGACATGGTTATTGACTATAAGGGAGATCCCATAGAGGTTGCTTTTAATCCCAGATACATTATGGAAACCATGAGCGTAATTGATTCTGAAAAAATAATTGTTAATATAATAGACAGTGAAAAACCCTGTTTACTCGAAGGGGCCAATAACGACACCTATTTAAGTGTCATCATGCCGATGAGAATATGAAAAAACAAGAAAACACATACAGCGCTGATAACATAAAAGTTCTCGAAGGACTTGAAGCCGTCCGAAAAAGACCGGCCATGTACATCGGGAACATTGGTATAGAGGGGCTTCACCACCTGGTATACGAAGTTGTGGATAACAGTATTGATGAAGCCATGGCCGGTTACTGCGACCTTGTAAAAGTTATCATACATACGGATAACAGTGTCAGTGTCGAAGATAACGGACGGGGAATACCCGTGGGGATACAAAAATCCGAAAATATGCCTGCTGTTGAAGTTGTCATGACCAAACTTCATTCGGGTGGGAAATTTGATAACGATTCCTATAAAGTTTCCGGCGGACTTCATGGTGTCGGGGTATCGGTGGTCAATGCACTTTCAAAATTTATGGAAGTCGAAATTTATACCGATGGAAAAATTTATTATCAAACCTATGAAAAAGGAAAAAAAACCAGAGATATAAGTATTATAGGCGAAACAAAAAAACAGGGCACAAAAATACGTTTTGTTCCTGATACGGAAATTTTAGAAACAGGCAATTTTAGTTATGATGTTCTGATTCGAAGATTAAGAGAACTCGCTTTTTTAAACAAGGGCGTCCGATTGACCATCGAAGATGAACGATCGGATAAAAAAGACGAATTTTATTATAAAGGCGGCCTGATATCGTTTGTGGAGTATCTGAACAAAATGAATTCCCCACTTCATAAACCTATTTTCATAGAAGGGATAAAAAACGATGTTCAAATAGAAGTTGCCATTCAATACAACGATACATTCAAAGAAAAAATATTTTCATTTGCCAACAATATCAATACGATTGAAGGGGGGTTTCATCTCATAGGTTTCAAGGCGGCATTGACCCGGAGTGTCAATCAATATTCAACAAACGGGAGCCTTCCAAAAAACCTTCAAGTCAAGATAGGCGGTGATGACGTTCGAGAGGGGTTAACAGCGGTTATAAGCATTAGAATAAAGTCTCCCCAGTTTGAAGGGCAAACAAAGACAAAGCTCGGAAACAGTGAAGTAAAAGGGTTGGTGGAGTCTCTGATAAACGAGAAATTGAGCATGTTTTTCGAGGAGAATCCATCCGTGGCCAAAAAAATCGTTGCGAAAGCTGTGGATGCTTCCAGGGCCAGGGATGCAGCAAAAAGAGCTCGGGATATCGCAAGAAAACAAGGGGCTCTTATCGATTCAACACTTCCGGGCAAGCTTGCCGAATGCCAGGTTTCAGATCCAGCGGAAAGAGAAATTTTTATCGTCGAAGGTGACTCTGCCGGGGGCAGTGCCAAACAAGGCAGAGACCGAAAATTTCAGGCAATACTGCCACTTAAGGGTAAAATATTGAATGTCGAGAAATCTAGATTTGATAAAATTCTGCGAAGCGAAGAGATAAAAAATATCATTACAGCCCTGGGAACCGGAGTGGGAGAAGAAGAATACGATATTGAAAAAATAAGGTACCACAAAACCATTATTATGACAGATGCCGATGTTGACGGATCCCATATTCGGACGCTTCTGTTAACCTTCTTTTACAGGCATATGCCCGAGATGGTCGAAAAAGGGTATCTATACATTGCTCAACCCCCTCTGTTTAAAATCGGAAAAGGAAAGAATGAAATTTATTTAAAACATGAAAACCAGTTGAACGATCATATTTTAAAAAGAACATGCGATAAAAAAAACATAAAGTATGGAGAAGAAGAAAACATACTGTCCGATCACAACCTCTATCTTTTTATGGCGAACCTTTCTGAATATTTTTTGATAATTTCGAGATTGAAAAAACAAGGAATTATCAGCGATCTCATTGAATTGTTAATAAAAAAGGGGGTTGAAAATAAAAAATTTCTACAAGACCGACAAAAAATGACGCAGTTAAAAGATACCCTTACGGAAAAAGATTATCATGTCGGTGAATTAACATGGAATTCGGAACGGAATGTTTATGAAATGACGGTTACGCCGTCGTTTGGCAAAAGGGGATTATTCTCGGAAAAATTAACAAACATAAAGGTGAAACCCATTAAAATCGGCAGAAGCCTTATTTATTCCGGAGATTTCCAAAAAAGCCTATTCCTGAGTAAAAACATCTTCAAATACGATCGCCCGCCGTTTCTTGTTTTTAATCCGGACGATGAGAACAACTCCATTCGCATCGAGGATAAAAAAGAACTTCTTTCTTTTTTTATGGAGGAAGGGAAAAAGGGTATCAACATTCAGAGGTATAAGGGTCTGGGTGAAATGAATCCAAACCAGTTATGGGAAACCACAATGAATCCGGCCAAGAGAACCCTCTTGCGGGTTATGGTCGAAGATGTGGTTGAAACCGATGAAATTTTTACCGTTCTCATGGGCGAGGCTGTGGAGCCCAGAAGGGAATTTATCACCAGCAATGCCCTTGAAGTGAACATGCTGGATATATAACGCTCCATCGAAAAATTTTCGCGGAAAATTAACCGATATTAGACAACAAATATGGATATTCACAAAGTTAACGCAAGGGATTTACCGGATCTTTGGTTTCAGGCGGTTCATGACATTCTTGACCGTGGGCGGCGGTTTAAAATAGATCGAGGAAGTTACGCCGGCCAGACAAGACTCGAATATGATTATTTTATCGGACACGTTCGGCATCCTGGAACTCAGCCCCTGCTGCCCGATATACCGGCCTCCTGCGGGATTCCAAATCCTGTGGAAGAGGCCTATATTTATGGGGGTGAAGGCTACGAAAGATCGTACATCGAGTATCTGATGACCGGCCAAAAAGAGACCGGAGAGTCCTATACTTATGGTGAGCGATTGACCCGGGCGCCGCTGATCGGGGATAAGTTGGCATGGTGGGAAGCGGCCAACACGGAAATTATTGACAAACGGGAGATTGACGGGAAAGCACTTTTTGAAGAAGACGGACAAATTTACCTAAATCAGATCGAGTGGGTCATTCAAACCTATCGAAAGTATGGCAATCGCAACAACCAGATGGTGCTTCAGGTGGCCCACCCCACAGACCTTACACTTTTGGACCCACCGTGTTTGCGTTCAATCGATACCCGGATACAGGATGAAACCCTTCATTTTATGGTCTATTTTCGTTCATGGGATCTTTGGGGTGGAATGCCTGCAAATCTGGCGGGGATCCAAAATCTTAAAGATTACATGGCAGCAGAGATCGGCGTAAAAGACGGTGAAATGATCGTTGAAAGCAAAGGGCTTCATTTATACGGCTATGCTGAGCAGTTGGCGAAATTAAGATGTTTGAAAGCTTAAGTTCGACATCACACCCTCAAATCAGAACTCTATGGCGCTGGGTGTTCTCGGAAAAGGAATGACATCCCTGATGTTTCCGATTCCGGTCATGAGCATAATCAACCGTTCGAACCCGAGGCCAAAACCACTGTGTTCAACAGATCCAAAACGCCGGGAATCTAAATACCACCAGTAGCTCTCTTTGGGCAGTTTCATTTCATCCATCCGATTTTCCAGAACCTCCAAGCGTTCTTCACGCTGACTTCCGCCGATGATTTCTCCAATTCTCGGCACCAGAACATCCATGGCCGACACCGTCTGATGATCCTCGTTCATTCGCATGTAAAAAGGCTTTATATTTTTGGGGTAATCAAAGACAATCAAGGGTTTTTTAAAATAATCTTCGGTTAGATAACGTTCATGTTCGGTTTGAAGGTCTTTTCCAAAATCAATATCGTATTTAAATTTTTTCCCGGATTTTTTTAATATTTTTACAGCGTCAGCGTAGGGAAGGCGTTCAAAAACCGAGCCGGCCACGTTATTTAACGTTTTTATCAGGGTTTTATCCACAAATTTTGCAAAGAGTTCAATATCTTCGTTGCACGCTTCGAGTATAAAGGATGTTAAATGTTTTATCATCTCTTCTGCAAGATCCATGTTGCCCTCCAGATCACAGAACGCCATTTCTGGTTCAACCATCCAAAATTCGGCAACATGTCGACGGGTGTGTGAATTTTCGGCACGAAAGGTGGGACCAAAGGTATAAACATCTCCCAAGGCAAGGGCGAACATCTCGGCGGAAAGCTGCCCGGACACCGTTAAATTTGCTTCTTTTCCAAAAAAATCTCTGGAATAATCGATTTGGCCTTCTTTACGGGGCGGATCGTCCGGATCTATGGTGGTTACACGAAACAACTCTCCGGCGCCTTCGCAATCCGAACCGGTTATGATCGGCGAGTGGATATATCTAAACCCCTTGTCCCTGAAGAAATTATGAATGGCAAATGACAATTCGGATCTTATCCGGAATGCCGCGCCGTACTTATTGGTCCGGGGTCTTAAGTGCGCGATGTTTCTTAAAAATTCATCTGTGTGACGTTTTTTCTGCAACGGATAGTTCTCGGGAGCAACATGTAAAATTTCTACCCGTTTCGCAACCACTTCCCATTTCTGTCCAGGGCCTTTAGATGCTTCCAGTTTTCCATGGATGGCAACCGCCGAACCGGTGGAAATTTTGATGATGTCTTGGTAATTATCGGTGGTGTTGTCAACGATGATCTGTATGTTTTTTAAGCAAGATCCATCGTTGACCTCGATAAAAGAAAAATCTTTTGAATCGCGCTTGGTTCTGACCCATCCTTTTATAAGAACGTCATCGACGGGGCGGTCTGATTTTAATAATTTTATTATTTTTGTACGTTTCATAATAAATCTCCAGTGTCAGACCCGGTTAATGGGTTGTGGGCTTTAGAGTTTTACCGTTATATTATACCGCTGATCTTCGCGCTGCAACACCATCACCAGGGACTTTTTTTGGCGGTATTTTATGATGGCCTTTTTAAAATCGTCGATGTTTTTTATGGATATATCATCGAGTTGACGAATTACATCTCCGGGCCTTGCGCCGATACGCGCTAGATAAGATTGACGATGAAGATCTGAAATAATAACGCCCTCTTTCGCGTAAGTTTTAAAGATTTTACGGTTTTTAGCAGAAACGTTGTCCACGGAAATGCCCAGAAGGCTCTTGGCCAACTCCAGAGCCAATTCTTTCGGGAAGATCGATGATGTTACAGAAAAAGACTCGGTTTTACTATTTCTAAGTATTTTTATATCGATGGTTTCTCCGGCCTGAATACTGCCCATGGACCGCTCAAAATCCATTTTAGAGTGAATGTTTCGTGACCCGATGGACACGATAATATCCCCCTCTCGAACACCGGTTTTAAAGGCAGGTCCCGTATGTTCGACCTTTTTCACCAGAACGCCCTCGATATTAGGTACTTTCAAATAGTTGGCAAGCTCTGCATCCAGATCCTGTACGGTAATACCGATCCATGCCGGTATCACCTCTCCGTATCGTATGAGGTCGGTAACAATCCTTTTGGCTTTGTTAATGGGGATGGCAAAACCGATACCTTGGGCTTTGGCAAATATCGC
>JAHECI010000137.1:0-3447 GCA_024641825.1 Desulfobacterales bacterium
ATCGGCGGATTCGTGCATCTCATCGGGGATTTTCGAGGTTGCGAGCTGATACACCGCAGTTTGCGCGAAGCACGCAGACAGTCCTTGTGCCGTGGGTTTGGAAATATATGTAAATGGAAAAAATATAGGTTTCATGGTTCCTCTCTTGGGTTTGTTATATTCAATCACTAATCTTTGCGTAACGTTAATATCGTTTCAGACAGGATCAACAGGATTGATTGGATTTAACTTTGGACTTTCTGCCTTCCCAGAAGAAAGGCAGAAAACTCAATCCGCCTGTGGCGGAAAATAGTCGCGCAAGTATACTCCAAGCAGTTTGAGAATATCCTCGTTACTGTTGGGCCGTAATAAAAGAAATTTACTTTCCTCGTAGAGGAATAAAGTTTTTTGTCTTTCTTCCCCGTTTTCTAGGGGACGGGTAAATAAAAAAAAATAAAATATCCTGATGATCCGGTAAATCCTGTCTAAAAATTAGTTTTATTTGTGCGCATCTATTTGTGTATTAATCGGTTGATTTTGGATCCTTGACGGTAATTCCCCGGGCCGTGAGCTGATCCCGAATTTGATCGGCCAGATCCCAGTTTTTCTCGCGCCGGGCTTGATCTCTCTGCTCCATGAGACGCTGCACCTCGGGGTCATGGATGTCATCTTTAAAATCGAATATTTTCAGTACGGAATCGATCCCCCGAAAGGTGTCGATAATTTTTGAGGCTCCATCGGGATCCAAACGGTTTTCAAGGGTCAATTTGTTGATGGTTCTGACGTTATTGAATATGGACGCCATGGCCGCCGACATGTTCAGGTCGTCATCCATGGCGGTTTTAAACCCGTGCTTCAGGTCGTACAGCACTTGATCGAGTTCGGGATACGGTGCCGGGCCCGGTTTAATCTGAATGAGGGAATGAATGCAGGAATCGAGACGTTTTAACGACCGTTCGGCCTCTTCGAGCCGTTCTTTGGAAAAGGCAATCGGTTTTCGGTAATGTCCGTAAAGGAGCCAGTATCTGATTTTCCGGCCGGAGTACCCCATGTCCGTCAAATCGGACAGGGTATATACGGCCCCCTGTTCATCGACTTTTTTCCCGTCCAGGAGGACCCGGTCGCAGTGGACCCAGTATTTTGCAAGGGGTTTTCCGGTGACGGCGGCGGCGATTGCGATCTCGTTTTCGTGATGGGGAAACATCAGTTCCCGGGAGCTGGTATGAATATCATAGGTTTCCCCGAGATATTTCATGGCCATGGCCGTACACTGAATATGCCAGGAGGGACGGACGTTGCCCCAGCCGGTCTTGGTGAATATTCCCCGTTTCAACTCGGAGAGTCTCGATCGTTTCAGAAGGGTGAAATCCCTGGGATTGTCCTTTTCATATTCATCCAGATCCACCGTCGCTCCCAGCCGGATTTTATTGATGTCTACCCCGGAAAGCTTGCCGTAATCGGAAAAGCGGGAGATGTCGAAATACAGGGATCTCAATTTTTCATAGGCATATCCATTTTTCACGAGCTTTTCAGACAGGGAAACCATGTCGTGGATATGTTCGCTGGCTCTGGGATACTTGGAGGCCGGCTTGATGTCGAGAACTTCCAAATCCTTTTTAAAGGAATCGATATGTTTCTGGGTGAACTCGGACAGATCCAGACCGGCTTTTTCAGATCCGTCGATGGTTTTATCGTCCAGATCGGTGATGTTCATGATGTGGGTGACATCATACCCCCGGTATTCGAGATACCGGCACAAAAGGTCTGAGAAGATGAAGCGCCGGCATTCCCCCAGGTGCATTCTTGCGTGTGCCGTGGGCCCGCAGGAATACATGGTGACCTTTCCCGGCAAAAGGGGCTCGAAGGACTCCTTGCTGCGGCTTAAGGTGTTGAACAGTTTGAGGCTGATCTTTTCCTTTACGGCAAAAAGCTCGGTGCTGAGGTACCGTTCTCCCCCGTCCGGAAAGATCACTACAATGGTTCCATGGGTGAGTTCTTCGGCTTTTTTTCGGGCGATCACCAGGGCGGCCCCACTGCTCATCCCCACAAAAATCCCTTCTTCCCTTGCAAGGCGGCGGGTCATCTCAAAGGCTTCTTCGTCATCGATATTCACGATTTCATCCAGAAGATTTTTTTCGAATATTTCCGGACGATACGCCTCTTTCATGTTTTTCAGCCCCTGGATTTTGTGCCCCAGATACGGCTCGACCCCCACGATGCGGATATCGGGGTTGTACTCTTTCATTCGACGGGTCAGGCCCATGAGGGTTCCGCTGGTTCCCAGGGTGGCGATGACCATGGAGACCTTTCCGTCGGTCTGCTCCCAGATCTCCGGGGCTGTGCCGTGATAGTGGGCCTGCCAGTTGGCCGGGTTGTTGAATTGATCGGCCATGAAATAGGTGTCGGGATTTTCGCGGGCCAGACGATAGACCTCTTCGATGGCGCCGTCGGTCCCCAGATGTCCGGGAGTCAGTAAAATTTCCGCGCCCCGTGCTTTTAGAATTTTCTGGCGTTCCACGCTGGCGGCCTCGGACATGGTCAATAGAAGCTTGTACCCTTTTATCGCGCACACCAGGGCCAGTCCGATACCCGTGTTTCCGCTGGTGGCCTCGATGACCGTTTTGTCGTGGGTCAGTTCTCCGGATTTTTCACCGTTTTCGATCATGAACAGTGCGGCCCTGTCCTTGATGGACCCCCCCGGGTTAAAATACTCGAGCTTTGCAAGGATTTTAACTTGGGGATTCGGGTTGAGGTTTTTTATTTCAACCAGCGGTGTATTTCCAATTTTGTCAAGAATGGAGAAACTCATGGTGTTGATATCCGTGTTTTTAAACGTTCGTTTGAAACAACACTCTCTAAAGAAATTTAGGGTATTTTATCGATTTCTTCAGCCAGTGTTCGGGCAATATCTTTTCGGACCTGATCCGGTTCTTTGGATGCATCGATAATGCGATAACGCTCCGGTTCGAGGCGGGCCATTTCAAGATATCCGGACCGCACCTTTTTGTGAAACGAAAGGGTCTCTTCTTCGAACCGGGTTTCCACCCGGTCCCGGTCTCCTTTGTCGATCTGCTTCCAGGCCCGGGACAGGCCGACCTCCGGCGGGAGATCGAGGAGAAGGGTAATATCCGGTTTGAGATTTTCAAACAACCATCGGTGCAATCGAAGGATCAACTCCGTATCGAGCCCCCTCGCATACCCCTGATAGACCACCGTGGCGTCGTAATATCGGTCGCACACCACGGTTTTGCCTGCGGATAAAAGAGGAGATATCACCTCGTTGATATGCTGGGACCGGTCTGCCGTATACAGGAGAAGCTCCGTTTGAGGAGCCATCCCTTTGTTCGAAGGATCCAGGAGAATGGCCCGAATCTTTTCACCGATCCGCGTTCCTCCGGGCTCCCGGGTAATCACGCAGTCATGTCCTTTGTCCTGGAGAAACCTGACGGCGTGGCGTATGTTGGTGGT
>JAHECI010000137.1:3547-7784 GCA_024641825.1 Desulfobacterales bacterium
AAGTTTGAAATGCCTAATCCGCCACAGCGCATCGGCGGACAAGCGTGAGCTAAAATTATTTTTACCCGGGAACAAATTAGTTCAGTTCGCTCATAATTTGGAATGTTGGAATACTGGGTTCTGAGATAATGGAAAGTTAGGTTGTTGTAAAATTTCTAAAATCATCATTCCATTATTCCATGTCCGAGTTAAAAGTATAAGCCTATAAAATACCTTTATTTTCAATAAAATTTAGAAATTCCGAGACATTTAATGACGTCATTCCGGATCCTTTTTCCCCATGTAAAAGTGACGCTCCAGGAGCCTGTGGTAGGACGTCCAGGTTTCATTGGGATCTTCCGATGCCATGAAATCACGGATGCCGTTGACCTTGGAATCTATCTCGTCAATATAATTCAGTAAAACCGCCTCAATGGTTTTGGGGGGTTCCGGAGAGCCGAACTCCCGGGTACCGTGATGGCTGACCATCATATGCTTTAACAAAAAAATCTGGTCTTCGGGAACATCTTCGATTTCCGAAAGTTTTTCATCGACCATTTTGAGCCCGATCACGATATGGTTGAGCAACCGGCCTTCATCGGTATAGTCGATTTTGAATTGGTATTCAAACTCGTCCGTTTTCCCGATATCGTGGAGAACGGCCCCTGCTACCAGAAGGTCCCGGTCGATGCCGCTGTAATGGCCGGCGACTTTATCCGCCAGGCTGGTCATGGAAAGGGTATGCTCCAGGAGTCCGCCGATGTAGGCATGGTGCATTTTTTTGGCTGCAGGTGCGGTTTTAAACTTGCGAACAAATTCTTCGTCTTTCCAGAAGGCATCAAAAAGCGCCTTCAGGTAGGGGGTTGTCAGAGACGCAGTTATCTTCAACAACCGTTGGAACATGCCGTCGATGTCCCGGGAGGTTGCCGGCAGAAAATCTTTTGGATCCACCGCGTCCCGGGAGCAGCGGTCCATTCCCTTTACCACCAGCTGCAATGTCCCTTTGTATTCACTGACCGTTCCCCGGATAGATACAAAATCACCGGAGGTGACAGCCGCTGCGATTTGATCCACGTTGTCCCACACCACGCCCTTTAGATCCCCGGTTTTATCGGAAATGATCACATTTAAAAAATTGTTCCCATCCCTTTTCTGTGACATGGCTTTTTCAGCCAGAACAAAGACGTCATCCACCATGTCACCGGCTTTAATATCTGCTATAAATCGCTTCTTCATACCGTCCAACCTCAAATCAGACCCCAACACCTTCTTTCAGAAAGACATCTTGTGAATGTCCCACTGCTTGAGCTCTTCGAGCATATCGTAATCTGTGGTATCACATTTAATCGGGGTTATGGTAATAAAATTCTCGTCCAGGGCCGTACAATCGATATCGGGATTGTCAGAGGCCGTTTGCGCATCGTGTCCGTGCCAGTAGTATGTTCGGTTACGGGGATCGATCCTTTTTTCCACATACTCTTTGTACAGGGCGGTCCCCTGCCGGCTGATCCGAACCCCCGCCACCGTGTTCCCGGGTATATCCGGTACGTTTACGTTGAGAAAGGTTCCAAAAGGGAGCCCTTTTTTGAAGACGTGTTCTGCAAGGGATCGGGTAAACGACGCCGCGAAATCATAGGCGTCATTGGTGCGTCCCTGTATGGACACCGCAATTGCAGGAACTTTGTATAACGCCGCTTCTTTAGCGGCGGCCACCGTTCCGGAATAGTTGATGTTGACCCCCACATTGGCACCCGGGTTAATCCCGGATATCACCATGTCCGGTTTTTCGTCGAGGATCTCCATGAGACCGATCTTGACACAATCCACCGGCGTTCCTTCGACAGCATATCCCATGCCGCCGCCGTTGACCTGGACCCTGGCGGTGCGGAGGGGCTGATGCAGGGTGATGCCGTGTCCCACGGCACTTCGTTCACGATCCGGCGCAACCACCGTTACGGCGTGCCGGACATTGAGTTTTCCATGCAGCACCCAGAGCCCTTCAGCGTGGATGCCGTCATCGTTGGTTAATAGGATTTTCATAAAAATACCCGAAAGGGGCCAAAGACATCCGGTCCATTTGACAACTACATCTTGACTTTTTCCACTAAAATGGGATTTATACTTGATATTTCATTCTTATTCAAGATGTTATTGTTTCGGATCGGATAATATGAGCCATTTGCAAAATTTGCGACGTTTGTTCCAGGAGAGTGTGGATGATTTGGGCACCGTTGCCTTCGACCCGGAAGACCCCCTGGGTTCTCCCGCCGTCCACAGGGGTCTCCGGCCATCATCCGTTTTTATAACATCGACCCGAATCTACAAAACACTTATCCCATGGGTTCTTTTTCCGTTGATGGTGGTTCTGATTTTCGGCCGTGCCTCGGCCCAGGATACGTCCCCGCTGTTTCAGGACGACAAGACCGTTCCCTGGCACATTGTTGCCGATGAAATCACCTATGACGATAAAACCAATGTGTATACCGGCAGGGGCCGGGTGGTCATCACCAAAAAGAATAAAAACCTCAGTGCGGATTATGTCCAGTTTGACCAGAAAACCATGGAGGTGTCCGCCGACGGCCATGTGGTCATGACTGTGGGAGAGAACATTCTCACCGGCAGCCGGATGGAAATGAATCTGGATGCAGAGACAGGGACCGTTTACGACGGCACCATCTTCCTCCAGGAAAACCATTTTTATATCAAAGGGGATAAAATACAAAAGGTCGGCAAAGATTCATACACGGCGGACAAAGCCAGCGTTTCAAGCTGTGACGGTGATCGACCGGCATGGAAAATCACCGGCAGAAACATAAAGGTTACCGTGGAAGGGTACGGTGTTGTCAAGCATGCCGCCCTCTGGGCAAAAAAAGTTCCGGTGCTGTATTCACCGGTCCTTGTATTTCCGGCAAAGCTGAAACGTCAGTCGGGTTTGCTGGCGCCCCAATTCGGTTATGACGACCGCAAAGGGGCGGTCTATCTCCAACCCCTTTACTGGGCCATCAACGAGAGTTCGGATGCGACGTTTTACTCCCATTATATGGGCCTTCGGGGGGAGAAACTGGGCGCAGAATACCGGTATGTGCTGGATGAGCAATCCAAAGGAACGCTGATGGTCGATTTTTTAAACGACCGACAGGTCGATGACGGCTCTTTTGGATCGAACAAATGGGGGTTTGACGGGGACGATGTGTTGCGACCCAATGCCGACCGCTACTGGTTCAGGGCAAAGCATGACCAGGCCCTGCCGTCCGATTTCTCTGCAGCCCTCGACATAGACGTTGTCAGCGATCAGGATTATCTCCGTGAATTCCAGGATGGATACACGGGATTCGACGAAACCCGGGCGTATTTTAACAAAGTTTTTGGAAGAGAGCTCGACGAGTATGACAATCCGGTCCGGCTCAACCGATTCAATGTCAACAGAAATTGGTTCCTCTACAGCCTCAATGCCGAGGTGCGCTGGTATGACGATGTCATCAAACGTCGTCAATCGGAGACCGACGACACCTTGCAGCAACTGCCGGCCATAACCTTCGACGGTTCAAAACAAAAAATCCTGACCTCCCCGTTTTATTTTGATTTGAAATCCGAATACACCTACTTTTACAGTGAAGACGCCCTGCGGGGTCACCGGGGAGATGTTCATCCCCGGCTCTATCTCCCGTATCGATTCGGAAACTATTTCTCCTTCGAACCTTCCGTGGGGGTGAGAGAGACGGTCTGGTATCTCGATAAAGACGAATACAGCCCTTCGGACAAAAGCATTCTCAACAGAGAAATGTACGATGTAACGGTCGACCTTTCTTCTGAAATCTATCACATATTCAACCTTAACGACCAAGGGATCCAACGGATCAAACATACGGTAAAGCCCCAAATCGTTTACGGCTACATACCCGAGAAAGATCAGTCTGAATTCCCTTTGTTTGACAGTGTCGATCGAATTGAAAGAAAAAATATCGTTACGTATTCCTTGACCAACACGTTGACGTCAAAATCGAGGATCCCCATTGAAAACAGAGACACTCCCTCCAACGACAAACCCGTGGTCGAAGGTCGTTCTGAACCCCAGCCCCATACCTTTAATCAGTTTTGCTGGTTCAAGCTCGAACAGAGTTATGATATCGATAAAGAAAACGAAGACGATCCGGAGCCGTTTTCACCGATTAACATAAAGCTTCAGATTTTTCCGAGGAAATATTTTGCCATCGACGCCGATGCGGATTGGTCCCATTATGACAGCGCCTTTCGGTCG